>NZ_JBSFWT010000005.1:0-178422 GCF_053594975.1 Streptomyces sp. NPDC002537 | reverse complement strand
AGCGTCACCGGCGCGCCGAGCAGCAGCAGGATCGGCGAGAGCATGCTGATCACCATGTGCTGCACCATGTGCACGCTGAACATGACCATGCCGTACTCGTTCAGCTTGGTGCACATCACCAGTGCCACCGTCAGCACACCGAGGACGAAGGCCACGATCCGGCCCACCGGCCAGGAGTCGCCCCGCCGGAGCAGCCGCACCACGCCCCAGCCGTACAGGCCGAGCGCCAGCAGGCAGCCGATCAAGAAGAAGGGTTCGCTGCTGTACTGCAACCCCCGTCCCAGCGTGAACGGCGGCATGTCCATCATCATGCCGTGCCCGCTGTGATCCATCCGCTCTCTCCCATTTCGCACCAATGCGCCTGGACCAGACTAGAGGCGCCCCCGGCCGGAGCTCCGGCCGGGGGCGCCTCCACGCGGATGCCGTGGGACCCGCTAGAGCACGCACTCCACCTCGGCGTACCGCTCGTGCGGCACCGTCTTCAACCGCTCGACGGCCTCCGCCAGCGGAACCAGCGTGATGTCCGTGCCGCGCAGCGCCGTCATCATCCCGAAGGCGCCCCGGTGGGCCGCCTCCACCGCGTGCCAGCCGAACCGGGTCGCGAGCACCCGGTCGTACGCTGTCGGCGTACCGCCGCGCTGCACGTGCCCGAGTATCACCGGGCGGGCCTCCTTGCCCAGGCGCCGCTCCAGTTCGCCGGAGAGCTGCCGCGCCACACCGGCGAAGCGCTCGTGGCCGTAGACGTCCGTGGCGCCGGTCTCGAAGGCCATCGAGCCCTCGCGCGGCTTGGCGCCCTCGGCGACCACGACGATCGCGAAGCGCTTGCCCGCGGTGAAGCGACGGCCGACGACCTCGGTCAGCTCGTCGATGTCGAAGGGCCGCTCCGGCACGACGATGGCGTGCGCGCCCGCGGCCATGCCCGAGTGCAGGGCGATCCAGCCCGTGTGGCGGCCCATCACCTCGACGATGAGCACCCGCTGGTGGGACTCGGCGGTGGTCTTCAGCCGGTCCAGGGCGTCGGTGGCCACCCCCACGGCCGTGTCGAAGCCGAAGGTCACATCGGTCGACGCGATGTCGTTGTCGATGGTCTTGGGCACGCCCACGATGGGCAGCCCGGCGTCCGACAGCAGCCGCGCGGCCTTGAGCGTGCCCTCGCCGCCGATCGGGATGACGACGTCGAGACCGAGGTCCGCGACATGGCCCCTGGCCCGCTCGACCCCGTCCCGCAGCTGTGCGGGCCGCACCCGCGACGAGCCCAGGACCGTGCCGCCGGTGGCGAGGATGCCGCCGACGGCGTCCAGGTCGAGCTTGCGGTAGTCGGCCTCCAGCAGTCCCCGCCAGCCGTCGTGGAAGCCGATGACGTCATCGCCGTGGTCGACCACGGCGCGGTGCACGACGGACCTGATGACGGCGTTCAGACCGGGGCAGTCGCCACCGGAGGTGAGCACACCAATGCGCATGACAGGGAACCTTCACAGCAGGGCCGGAGACCGGACCCCGTCGTCCGGCTGGATCCCCGCCACCCTACAAGCGGGAGGTGGCGGGGGACACAACCGTCCGTCATGCGGGCGGGACGCGCCCGTGCCGCCCGCTCACGCGGGCTGGCTGGCCGCCGCGATCCGCTCGTTGCGCAGCGCCTCGTACCAGCGGTCGTCGACCGGCGGCAGGGCATTGACGTCCAGCGCCAGCTTGATCAGCAGGTCCGCGATGTGCGGGTTGCGGGCCATCACCGGGCCGTGCATGTACGTGCCGAAGACGGTGTCGTTGTACGCGCCCTCGGTGCCGTCGCCCGTGCCGTTGCCCTTGCCGATCCGCGTCCGCGCGAAGGGGCGCGCGTTGCGGCCGATGTGGGTGATGCCCTGGTGGTTCTCGAAGCCGGTCAGGGGCGGCAGGCCCAGCCGGTCGTCGATGTCGGCCAGCACGTCACCGACGCAGCGCTCGCCCTCGCCGCGGGTGCTGATGACGTCCAGCAGCCCCAGGCCCTGCTCGCGCTGCCCGAGGTCGTTGACGAACTCGTGGCCCAGGATCTGGTACCCGGCGCAGACCGAGAAGACGATCGCGCCGTTGGCGACGGCCCGGTTGAGACCGCCGTCGCGGCGCAGCCGCTCCGCGGCCAGCCGCTGCGGACGGTCCTCGCCGCCGCCGATCAGATAGATGTCCCCGGAGGTCGGGATCTGCTGGTCGGAGCGGATGTCGACGCGCTGGACGTCCAGCCGGCGCTGGCGGGCGCGGCGCTCCAGGACCAGGACGTTGCCCTGGTCGCCGTAGGTGCTGAGCAGGTCGGGGTAGACCCACACCACACGCAGACTGTTCTGGCTCATGCTCACAATCCTGTCAAGTGCTCGCGGGGTCAGTTGCCGACGCGACGGCGGACGTCCTGGAACGCCGTGTAGTTCGCGATCAGCTCGATCTTGCCGGGCGGGGCGGACTGCACCGCCTCGTCCACGGTCTCGCAGACCCGGAAGTCCAGGCCCGCGACCTCCAGTCGCACCGCGAGGTCGAGCTTGCGGTCGCCGATCACGAAGATCGGGTGCCCGGCGAGGCGGGTGTAGTCGACGTCCCACAGCCAGGACGTGTCGGTGCCGTCCGCGCCGCGCGCGTTGACGCTCAGGATCACCGGGGCCGGCGGCCCGTCGATCAGGGAGAAGGTCTCCAGCCAGCCGGCCGGGTTCTTCGCCAGCAGCAGCCGGACCTCGCGGCCGAGGAACGACACCACGTCGAACCGGCCCGCCACCGCCTGCACCTGGTACATCCGCTCCAGCGCCACCTGCGGTGGCACCCCGAAGGTGGCCGCGACGGCGGCGGACGTGGTGGCGTTCGCCTTGTTGGCCCGGCCCGGCAGCTGGAGGTGGATCGGCCACGCCGAACCGTGCGGGTCGAGCACGTAGTCGCCCGACAGCGCCCAGCTCGGGGTCGGCCTGCGGAAGCCGCAGTCACCGCAGAACCAGTCGTCGCCGGGGCGCTGCATCACACCGCCGCACGACGGGCACGACCAGGCGTCGTCCTTCCACTCCTGGCCCGCCGCCACCCACACGACGTTCGGCGAGGAGGAGGCGGCCCACACGATCAGCGGGTCGTCGGCGTTGGCGATCACCACGGCCTTGGTGCCGGCCAGGCCCTCGCGCCACTTCTCGGCGAGCATGCGCGTCTCCGCGGCCCGGTCGAGCTGGTCGCGCGAGAGGTTCAGCAGCGCTATGGCCTTGGGCGAGACGTCCCGTGCGACCCCGGCGAGATACTTCTCGTCCACCTCGATCACGCCGTAGCGCGCGTCCGAGCCGCCCGCGAGGGCGGAGGTGATGCCGGCGGGCATGTTCGCGCCCAGCGCGTTCGACACCACCGGGCCGCTGGCCCGCAGTGCCTCGGCGATCAGCCGGGTCGTGGTGGTCTTGCCATTGGTGGCGGACACCAGGACCACGTCCAGGTGGGTCGCCAGCCGGGCCAGCAGATCGGGGTCGAGCTTGAGCGCGACCTTGCCTCCGATCACCGATCCGCTGCCGCGGCCCGCGGCTCGCGACACCGCCGCAGCAGCCTTGCCCGCCGTCACGGCCAGCTTGGCCCGCGGCGACAGCGGCCCCGTGTTGCCTGCCATCGTCCTAGATCCTCCTTGCATCGGCGCCGCGCCTGTCCCTGGTCCGCCGGTGGAACGCCCCCTCCGCGCCGAATCGCCAGCCAGGAGGCTTCGGTCGGGGCTCAGCCTATCGAGATACCGGCGCGGGCCCGAACCCAGAGCCCCCGGAACGTAGGCTTGACCCCATGCGAACAGGCACGATCCCCGGCAGTACAGGACACGTGAGGCCCCTCCGGCTGTTCGGGGACCGGAGCCTTTCCGCCCCCTGCGAGGATGTCAAGGAGTTCGACGCGAACCTCGCGAAACTTGTCGAGGACATGTTCGCGACGATGTACGCGGCGGGGGGCGTGGGCCTCGCCGCCAACCAGGTCGGCGTCCCGCTGCGGGTCTTCGTCTACGACTGCCCGGACGACGAGGACCGCCGTCACCTCGGACATGTCGTCAACCCCCGGCTGGTGGCCGCCGACGGTGTCACCGTCCGCGGCCCGGAGGGCTGTCTCTCGGTGCCCGGCGTCGAGGCGGGCACCGAACGGTTCGACCGCGCCGTGGTGGAGGGCTTCACCCTGGACGGCGCCCCGGTGCGGGTGAGCGGGACCGGATTCTTCGCGCGGTGCCTCCAGCACGAGTGCGATCACCTCGACGGAGGGCTCTACCTCGACCGGCTGACGGGGCTCCGCCGCCGGCTGGCGCTGCGCAAGGCCCACCGGACACCGCCCCGGGAGCGCGCCTCGCTGTGAGGTGACCGGGGGCCGCGGCCCCCGGTCACGTCCGTCCGGTCACATCCGGCGGAAATCCGGCGGAAAGGGGTTCAGAACCCCGGACCGCCCTCCAGGTCGCCCGCTTCCGCCAGGCGGCCCCAGAGCAGATCGGCGAGATGCCGCACCAGGTGCGCCCGCGGGAACGGGCGCTCGCGCAGCCACCAGTCGCCCGCCGCGTGCATCATGCCGACGATGCCGTGCCCCCAGGCGCGTGCCAACTCGTCGCTGTCCGGCCCGAGGTCGACGCGTTCGGCTATCACCTGCGCCAGTTCCTCGCCGAGCCTGCGCAGCAGCGGCGCGGAGTGCCTGCCGACGTCGAAGCCCTGCTCGCTCTGGTCGGAGGGACCCTCGTCGGCGGGGTGCATCAGGAAGCGGTAGACCTGCGGCCGTGCCTCTATGGCCGCGAGGTAGGTGTCCAGCGTCGACTCGACGCGGTCGCGCCGGGCGGCCGGGGCGTCGAGCGCCGCGCGCAGCCCGGCGAGCAGCGCCTCGGTGTGCCGTGCCGCCAGGGCGCGGTAGAGGCCGCCCTTGTCGCCGAAGTGCCGGTAGAGGATGGGCTTGGTGATGCCCGCCTCCGCCGCGATGGCGTTCATGGACGCCCCCGGCCCGTCCCTCAGCACGACCCGGTCCGCGGCCTCCAGCAGTTCCTTGCGCCGTCGTTCCGCCGCCCGCTGCTGATCGTCCCGCTGACTGGTTTCCATACGGACCCGCCTCCCCGCCCCTGTGTTTCCGGTAACGCCTGCGCAACGTAACACCAAGCCCACTCAGCGAATCCGGGAGGTTGGGCAGTTGACTCCGCTACCGGTGGGTAACATACTCACGTTACCGCGAGTAATGGGGAGTTGGAGGGGTCATGGCGGAGTTCATGATGGAGCTCAACGAGGACCAGCGGGGCATCCGGGACTGGATCCACGGCTTCGCCGCGGACGTGATGCGTCCGGCGGCGGCGGAGTGGGACGAGCGCGAGGAGTTCCCCTGGCCGGTCGTCCAGGAGGCGGCCAAGATCGGGCTCTACTCGCTCGACTTCTACGCCCAGCAGTTCTTCGACCCCACCGGCCTGGGCGTGCCCCTCACCCTGGAGGAGCTGTTCTGGGGCGACGCGGGCCTCGGGCTCGCCATCGCGGGCACCGGCCTCGCCGCGATCGGCGTGCTCACCAACGGCACCGACGAGCAGATCGGCACCTGGGTGCCGCAGATGTACGGGGACGCGGCCGACGTGAAGGTGGCCGCCTTCTGCTCCTCCGAACCCGACGCGGGCTCCGACGTGTCGGCCATGCGCACCCGCGCCGTCTACGACGAGGCCAAGGACGAGTGGGTGATCGACGGCACCAAGACCTGGGCGACCAACGGCGGCATCGCCAACGTCCATGTCGTCGTCGCCGTGGTCGACCCGGAGCTGGGCTCGCGCGGCCACGCCTCCTTCATCGTCCCGCCGGGCACCCCCGGGCTCTCCCAGGGGCAGAAGTTCAAGAAGCACGGCATCCGTGCCTCGCACACCGCCGAGGTCGTCCTCGACGGCGTCCGGGTCCCGGGGCGCTGCCTGCTCGGCGGCAAGGAGAAGCTGGACGAGCGGCTGGCCCGCGCGCGGGAACGTGCCGCCGGGCAGCGCGGCCCGGCGGCGCAGAACGCCGCGATGGCCACCTTCGAGGCCACCCGCCCGGCGGTCGGCGCCCAGGCGGTCGGCATCGCACGCGCCGCGTACGAGGTGGCCCTCGACTACGCCAAGACGCGGGTCCAGTTCGGCCGCCCCATCATCGACAACCAGGGCGTCGCCTTCCAACTCGCCGACATGCGCACCCGCGTGGACGCGGCCAGGCTCCTGGTCTGGCGCGCCTCCTGGATGGCCACCGCGGGCAAGCCGTTCACGGCCGCCGAGGGCTCGATGTCGAAGCTCTTCGCGGGCGAGACGGCCAAGACCGTGACGGCGCAGGCGATGCAGATCCTCGGGGGCAACGGCTACACCCGCGAGTACCCCGTGGAGCGCATGCACCGGGACGCGGCCATCTACACCATCTTCGAGGGGACGAGCGAGATCCAGCGGCTCGTCATCGCGCGGGCGGTGTCGGGGGTGCCGATCCGCTGAGCGCGGCCGCCGCGGCCTCGCCGCCTCGCCACGGAATCATCGCGGACATGTCACAGGATTCCCACAGGCCCCCGAATTGGTGATCTTGGCCGAAAAGCGCCGCAAGAATGGCCCGGTCACCAGCACTCACCAGGGGGATTTCCATCATGCGCCGTCAACTCGCCGCCGTCGCGGCCGTCATAGCGATCGCCGCCACGGCCACCGCGTGCAACGAGGACACCAGCGCCACCGGCGGTCGGTCGGAGAAGCCGGCCACGGCCGACAAGACGCCTGGCCGACAGGGCTCGCAGCCCGCCCAGGGCGGCCAGGGCGCCGACAAGGGGGACAGCGGGGACAAGGGCGGGGTCAAGCAGCGCGGCACCGCGGCCACCCTCAAGGGGCTCAAGCCCGGCGAGCAGCTCGACGTCACCTTCAAGGACTGGAGCGACAAGGTCACCACGACGAATCAATTCAGCCGGCCGAAGCCCGGTGAGAAGTACGTGGCCGCCCAGTTCGAGCTGGTCGACACCGGCACGGTGCAGTACGAGGACAGCCCGCAGAACGGCGCGAAGGCCGTCGACGACAAGGGGCAGAGCTACAAGGGGACCGTTCTCACGAACGCCAGCGTGAGCCCTGTGCTGGACGCCGGGCTCAAGCTGCCTGTCGGTCGGAAGGCCCTCGGCTGGATCGTCTTCCAGGTACCGGAGAAGTTCGACGCGCGAACCGTACAGTTCGGCCTGGACTCCGGCCTCGCCTCGCAGCAGGCCGAGTGGGCCGTCAAGAAGTGACCGCCCGCCCCTGACCACGGGCCGGGTCGGGACGGAAGCGGCCGGTCTCCGGCCGCTCCGTCGGCGTCAACCCCTTTGTGACGATCGCCGCACTCGTCGAACGGAATGCCGAGCGCATCATCGAGCAGGATGTCATCGCCCATAAGGTGGCGAAGTGCCGGTGTGCGGCGGGGTGCTGGGCGAGACCGTGCCGCGCATCCGGCTGTTCACCGCTCTTGCTCCGTATGCCGACTTCTCGTTGGAAGGAACAACCGACCCGTGATCGACAACACCGAGGACAACGGCCTGTGGGTGCGCCGGTTCCACCCGCGCCCGGACGCCGCCACCCGACTGGTCTGCCTGCCGCACGCGGGCGGTTCGGCGAGCTTCTTCTTCCCCGTCTCGCAGGCGATGCCGGACTCCGTCGACGTCATCTGCGTCCAGTACCCCGGCCGCCAGGACCGCCGGACGGAACCGCTCATCGACAACATCCCCGACCTCGCCGACCGGGTCTTCGCCGCTCTGCTCCCGTGGGCGGACCGGCCGTTGGCGCTGTTCGGCCACAGCATGGGGGCCACCCTGGGCTTCGAGGTCGCCCGGCGCTTCGAGCGGGAGAAGGGGATCGTCCTCGCCGGACTCTTCGCCTCCGCCCGCCGGGCGCCGTCGAGGCACCGTCACGAGACCGTGCACCAGCGTGACGACAACGGTCTCATCGCCGAGCTGAAGGGGCTGAGCGGCACCAACTCGGCGCTCCTGGGCGACGAGGAGGTGCTGCGCATGGTCCTCCCGGCCATCCGCGCCGACTACCACGCCGCCGAGACCTACGCCTACGAGCCGGGCGAGCCGCTGCGCTGCCCCGTGACCGCGCTGACCGGCGACGAGGACCCCAAGGTCACGCTGGAGGAGTCGAAGGCGTGGGCCGACCACACCGAGGGCCCCTTCGACTTCCACGTCTTCCCCGGCGGCCACTTCTACCTGGCGTCCCACCAGAAGGCGATCAACGGCCTGATAGCCGACCGCCTGGTGAACCGGCAGGGCGCGTAACCCCGTTGACCGTGTGCGCCGGGCGGGCCGCATACGGCCCGCCCGGCGCACACGGCCCCTACGACTGCAGGTCCGCCTGGGCCGTGCCGTCGTGCGACAGCCAGTCGGTGAAGGCCGACTTCCCGGTGCCCGACCCCTTGAGGCGGGCACTGCTGAGCCGTCCGTCCATCCCGAGGACGACGGCGACGACACGCCCCTTGGCGTCCTCGGTCACGCCCGCCGTGCCACGGTGCGGAATGCCCTCGTCCTGCCACGGGCCGGGCCGGCCGGAACCGGCCGACAGCCGGACGAGCCCCTTGCCGTCCCGGGCCGCGAGCACCGTCGTGTTCCCCGCCTGGGCGAGCGCGACCCGCCCGTAGCCGCTGATCGTGGGGCACTCCGCCGCGACCCGCCAGCTGTCGCCCTGCAGGTCGGCGACGACGATGCGGGAGGTGTCGGGCTGGCGCACGGCCACGCGCATGCCGCCGCCGGAGAGCGGGGCGAGCGTCAGCGGGCCGGTGGTGGCGGGCAGCCGGGTCGGCCCCGCCTGCTGCAGCGCGCCCGCGGAGCCCTGGGAGACCCAGTGGTGGACGGTCCTGGTGTCGGCGGCGACCAGGTGGATCCGGCCCTCGCCGTCGAGCGCGGCGTCGATGCCGTCCTGGATCTTCACGGGCGCACCGGCCGTCGGCAGCGGGGCCCAGCCCGACCAGTCCTTGCCGCCGGGGCCGCCGCGGAAGCTGATGCCGCCGTCCCAGTTGCGCACGAAGACGTGGACGGTGTCGTCCTTGGCGACGACGGCGACCGGGTAGCCGACCTCCATCGAGCGGCGCGGGTCGTCCTCGGGGGAGCCGAGGGACTGCCAGGGGCCGAAGGCCGGGGCGCCGCCGGGGCCCGTACCGGTCTGGAGCGCGGTGACGACCTCGCGCCGGTGGGCCTGGCCCTGCGCCGGGAGCACGGTGCGTATGGAGAACAGCTGCAGCTTGCCGTCCCCGTGCCGCACCGCCTGTATCTGGCCCTCCAGCATGGAGCCGCCCGCATTGGCCGGCGCGGACCAGATGCCGCTGCCCGCCGCGCGCTCGGTCCAGCACTGCGCGGCGCCGTCGAGGATGCCGAAGGCCGCGAGCCGGCCGTCGGGCAGCGGCTGCACCCAGCGCGTCGTACCGGGCGCGCGGTGGCGGCAGTTGCTCGACCAGCTGTGGTACTTGCCCGCGGAGCTCTTGCCGACCTTGCGGTCGCCGCAGCCCGCGGGGTCGCCGCAGCCCTTGCCGTCGCCCCAGCCGTAGATGTCGAGGAAGGTGACCTTGCGGTCGGTGGTGGCCGCGTCGAGGTTGCTGGTCAGCGTCCCGACCTCGTAGCCGAGGTAGCTCTCGACGGCGGTGGGCCGGGAGTGCTTGCGGCCCCAGTACTCGGCGAGCGCGGCCTGCGCGAAGAAGGCGGAGGTGGTGTGGTCCTGGTGGTCGTGGCTGTAGATCCCGTCCAGGACCGGCGGGACGTCGCGGTACTGCGGCTGCTTCGCCAGGTGCAGCGGGTTCGGGTCGAGGGTGCGGACCACGGTCGGCTGGTAGCGCTCGAAGACGGCGACGAGCGTGTCGATCAGCTGCTGGCGTCCGTACTGGAAGGTCCGCTTGACCGGGCCTCCCGCGGGCTGCAGCGTGGTCAGCCTCGGCGTCGCCCCGAGCCACAGGCCGCGCAGGCTGTCCTTGTGCGGGTTGCGCAGCGCCCGCGCCTCGATCAGCTCCACGAAGATCAGCTGGACGTGGGGCGCGGCACGCAGGGTCTGCAGCTCGACCTCGAAGCCGGGCAGGAGGCGGACCGTCTCCACGTCCCAGGGGCTGAGGGAGTTGCCGGTGGCCATCTGCGCGGTGGCCGCGCGGAAGCCGTTGACCCGGGCGCGGACGAACTCGGGCCGCTTCTCCGGCATGCGCTTGTAGCCGGGGGCGTCCGAGAGCGCGTTGCGGCCGTCCGACTCGCCGCCGGTGAGGCACACGGTGACGGCCGGGGCGCCGCTGACGATCGACTGCTCCAGCTCCGGGTTCATGAAGTAGAGCGAGTCGTCGGGGTGGGCGATGACATGGACGAACGACTCGGACGCCGACGCCTTCGCGGCGCGTACCGGGGCGCCCTCGTGGCCGTTCCGCTGGGTCTCGGGCGCGAACCACTGCCAGGCGCCCACCGCCCCCGCTCCCACGACGAGACCCCCGCCGGCCACCTGAAGCACGCGGCGGCGCGATATGTCCCCTGGCACAGGTCTCCCCCTGATTCTCCTGCGCCGAGCGCGCGCGATAGTCAAATGCTCAAGCAAAGCGGGTGATTCGAATAAATCACCCGCAGATCAAGGGTTCGATCCTATGAGTCGGCCTCTTCCGTTTCCCTGCTGTTGTGTAACAGCCATGCGTCGGCCGGATGTAGGTTGCCAGGCGGTTCCGCAACACGGCCGGGGGGAAGGGGTCCGGTCATGGCTGACATCTCCGAGCTCGTCGCGCTCCTCGACCTCCGGCCGCACCCCGAAGGCGGCTGGTACCGCGAGACCTGGCGCACCGAGGCCGAGGCACGCCCCGACGGCTACGGCGGTCCCAGGGCCTTCGCGACCGGCATCCACTACCTGCTGCACCCCGGCGAGACGTCCCGCTGGCACCGCGTCCGCTCGGACGAGCTCTGGCTGTGGCACTCGGGCGGGCCGCTGCGCATGCGCCTGGGCGGCCGGGGCGCGGCCCCGGACGAGGCGGACGGCGCCGAGGTGATCGTGGGGGCCGCGGTCGCCGAGGGGGAGCGGCCGCAGTTCCTCGTCCCCGGGGGCGTCTGGCAGGGCGCCGAGCCCGCCGGGGACGAGCCCGTGCTCGTGAGCTGCGTGGTCGCCCCGGGCTTCGACTTCGAGGACTTCGAGGACTCCGAGGGCCCCGAGGACGTCGGGAACTCCGCGGACCCCGCCTGACGGGGCCCGCCCGGACGCGCCCTGTTGTTCCGACATCATGTCGGTATCTACTCGGGTCATGAACGCAGTTGCCGGACGACCGTTGGCCACGCCCGGACCCGAGGGCGTCAACCCCTCCCGGGCGCGCCCGGCCGTACGTGATCTGTACGCACGGCCCGTCCTGGCCCCGGCCGACCTGAGCGCCCCGCTCCTCGTCCTCCCCGACGACCGCACCGGGGAGCAGCCGCTGCCCGGCGCGGTCCCGCTGTCCGCCGTCCCGGCCACCGTCGACCGATGGGCGCGCCTCGGCATCCGGGGCCTGAAGCTGTTCGCCCTCGGACACGACCGGGACGCCCGCGCCACAGGGGCGCTGGCCGCGGACAACCTCATGCTGCGCGGCATCGAGGCGGCGAAGCGGGCCGACCCGGGCATGGCCGTCACCACCGAGGTCTGCGGCTGCTCCTGGACCGACCACGGCCAGTGCGTGCTGCGCACCGACGCGGGCGGCATCGACCTGGACGGCACCTTCGACCTCATGCGGAGGATGGCCGTCCAGCATGCCGGGGCGGGTGCCGACGTGGTCTCGCCCACGGCGATGCTCGACGGCTCCGTGCGGGCCGTGCGGGCCGCGCTCGACGAGGCCGGGCTGCGGGACGTGGGCGTGAACCCCAATCTGGCCATCCACAGCGCGCTGTACGGCCCGTTCAAGGAACTGATGGGCACCGACCCACGGGCCGGGCACCGGCGCGGCCTCCAGCTCGAACCCGCCCGCGCCGACCGCGACACCCTGGTCCAGGCGCGCCGCTGGATCGCCGAGGGCGCCGACTCCCTGACCCTCCAGCCGGTGCTGACCGCCGTCGACGTACTGGCCCGGCTGCGCGCCGATCAAGAGGTGCCGCTGGTCGCCTACTCCACCTCCGGCGAACTGGCGGCCCTGCGGGCCCTCGGCACCGAGGGGACCGTCGAGTACCACGCCATGCTCAAGCGGACGGGCGCCGACCAGATCCTGACCTTCGCCGCCGAAGAGGTCGCCACCCACCTGGAGGGCCGCCGTGGATGACCGGCCCCGGTTCCGGCCGGCCGCCCTCGACGGCATCCTGGCCGATGCCGATGCCGATGCCGATGCCGATGCCGATGCCCTCGGCTTCGCCATGTCCCGCGAGGAGCGCACCGGTTCCCCGCCGGCCACCCCCGCCGCCTCGAAGCCCGGCGGACACACGGTGGAACCGGGCACCGGCCTCGGCGCCGGTGCCGCCAGGCTGCCGCACGGCATGGACGCCGACGCCCGCCCGGAGACCGTGGAACTCGACTCGGCCCGGCAGGAGATCGCCGCCGCGCACCCCGGCGGCGACGAACGCGTCACCTTCGTCCCCTCGGGCGCCGACGCCTGGCTCGACGGCTGCGCCGGGCCGCCCGTCCCCCTCGCGTACGCCGACTGCGGACCGGGCACGTTCCACCGCCTCGACGATCTCCTCCAACTCCTGGAGCCCGGCGGCCTGTACGCCGCCGCCGGCCTCTTGCAGCAGGCCACCCGGCCCGAGAGCCGCGGGCCGCGCGTCGCCGCGTCCCTCGCACACCTGCCCGAGAACGCCAATCTCCTTGCCACACCAGCCAGATGGGCGTCAGGACTGGCCGTCGGCACACGTGTCCGACGGTCTATCGTGGGCGCATGTCCGCCCCTGAACTGATCCGCATCGTCTCCCGCGACTCGCCCATGGCCCTGGCCCAGGTGGAGCGCGTCCGCGGGGAGCTGGCCGTGCTCCACCCCGGCATCCGCACCGACGTCGTCCCCGTCAGAACGACCGGCGACAAGTGGATGGGCGACCTCGCCCAGGTCGAGGGGAAGGGGGCGTTCACCAAGGAGGTCGACGCGGCCCTCCTCGCCGGGGAGGCCGACCTCGCGGTGCACTGCGTCAAGGACATCCCCGCCGACCGGCCCCTCCCCGCGGGCACGGCCTTCGCCGCGTTCCTCGCGCGCGACGACATCCGCGACGCGCTCGTCCACCCCGGCGGCCGCACCCTCGACGAACTGCCCGCGGGCACCCGGATCGGCACCTCCTCCGTGCGCCGCACCGCCCAGCTCGCCGCCTCCCACCCGCACCTCGACTGCGTACCGATCCGCGGCAACGCCAACAGGCGGCTGGAGAAGCTCGCCGCGGGCGAGGCCGACGCGCTGCTCCTCGCCGCCTCCGGCCTGGAACGCATCGGCCGCACGGACGCGATCGCCGAGATCCTCTCCGTCGACGTGATGTGCCCGCCGATCGGCGCGGGCATCCTCGCCCTCCAGTGCCGCGAGGGCGACACCGCGCTCATCGACACCGTCAGCGCCCTCGGCGACCCCGGCACCTACCGCGAGGCCACCGCGGAGCGGATGTTCCTGCACGTACTCCAGGGGCACTGCAACAGCCCCATCGCCGGGTACGCCAAGTCGGAGCGCGGCGGCGACCTGTCGCTGCGGGCCCGGGTGTTCACCCCGGACGGCAAGAAGGTCCTCAACGCCCACGAATGGGCCGGACCCCTCGACCCCGCCACCCTGGGCACCTCCGTGGCCGTCGCCCTGCTGCGCCAGGGGGCGCGCGAGCTGATCGACGGCATCGCGCACTGACCCGGCGCCGCGCGCCGGCCCGGCCGCCGCCGCGGTGATCATCCACCCCCTACCCAGGTATCACCCACGGGTTGGCTCCCCGGTGTGACGCCCGGCCACAAGATCCCTTCCTACGTTTCTCCTCGTCGGACCACAGGACGGTCGGACCACAGGACGAGGGAGAAACGAACATGCGCCGTCTCAAGCGCACGCTGGTCGCCGCCGCGCTGGCCACGACCGTGATCGCGGGCACGGCGGGCTGGGCGGGCGGCAGCGAGCAGACCGCGGTCACCGGCCCGCCGCCCGGTGCGGCGTCGTGGCGCGCGGACCACTCCCTCCAGCGTGAGCTGCCGGACCCGGCGACCGCCACGCCCGGCGAGGTCGCCGCGTTCTTCGCGTCGCTCGACGACTCCCGGCGGCACGACCTGGCTGCTCGGCACCCGCTCGTCGTGGGCAACCTCGACGGCGCCCCGGTCACCCTGCGGTACGAGGCCAACGCGCGGGCGATAGCGGACGAGCGGGCCGCCGCGCTGTCCCGCGCCGCCGACCGGGGGCACACGGACCGCGAACGGAAGGAAGCCCGCGAGCGCGCCGAACGCTGCGCGGACCTGCTCCGGCCGGGCCGCCAGATCCTCGCCTTCGACCCGCGCGGCCGCGGCCAGCTCGCCGAGGTGTACGGGGACTGGACCGCCGCCCGGCGCACCGCGGTGGTCGTCCCCGGCTCGGACATCGACCTCGCCTCCTTCGACCGCGCGAAGGACCCGTACGGCACCCCGGCGGGCATGGCGCGGTCGCTGCGCGCCGAGATGACGCGGCTGGCGCCGGGCACCCCCAACGCCGTGATCGCCTGGGCGGGTTACACCACCCCGGTCGGCGTCGGCGTCGACGCGGCCACCGGCAGGCTCGCCGAGGCGGGCGCCCCGCGCCTGGCGCGCCTCCTCGCCGGACTGAGCAGCCTCGCCGGGCCGGGCGGTGCGCACGCTCCCGCGGTGTTCTGCCACAGCTACGGCTCCGTCGTCTGCGGCCTGGCCGCCGACGGCCTCGGCGCCGACCGGGCCGCCGACCTCGTCGTGCTCGGCAGCCCCGGCATGCGCGCCGACTCCGCCGCCGGCCTGCACACCGGGGCCCGTGTCTGGGCGGTCCGCCGCAACGGCGCGGACTGGATCGGCAACGTCCCCAACGTGGAGCTCTTCGGCCTCGGCCACGGCGCGGACCCCACGTCGGCGGAGTTCGGTGCCCGCGTCGTGTCCTCCACCGGCTCCCACGGCCACTCCGGATACTTCGCCCCCGGTACGGAGTCGCTCCGCAATTCCGCGGAGATAGCCCTGGGGAAGTACGCGGAGGTGCGCTGAGCGGGCTTGGGGAAGTCCGTACGGTTCGGCAGCGTCCCGAAGGGGCGCGGGGAACTGCGCGACCAGTCACGACGCGCCCGCGGATGACTCGCCGGACTTCCAGCGGAGCGCTTGGGCGCCGGTCAGCGGCCGCTCTTCACGGTGTCCTCCGCCGACTTGTACGGTGCGGCGGCGTGCTGCGCGGCGTACATCAGGGCGGGCTTCAGCTTGGGCCAGAAGTAGCCGTCCTGGCAGGAGTACGCCGGGGTGAAGCCGTCGCAGCCGCGGCCGTCGCTGTCCCCGACCTCGATGGTGAAGCTGGCCAGCCCGAGCTTGTCGTACGTCCAGTCGTCGGTGCCGCCGGAGGCGTCGTAGAGGATCTCCCCGGCCTGCCCGGACTGGTATCCGGTGAGCGAGCCCATGCGGCCGGCCAGGGCGCGCAGCGCGGTGTCGTTCCCGCTGTGCACGCGGTGGTCGGACGCCCAGGGGAAGAGGACCATGCTGGCGTCGCTGTGGAGACTGATCATCATGCCCCGGGCGTCGGCGGGCGCGGGGTCGCTGTCGCCGGTGCCGGTGCGCACCGCGGGGAACAGCTGCCGGAAGAGGCCCTCCAGCCCGGAGTTCTCCGGTTCCGAGTCCGCGCCGGGCCCGAGGTAGACCTCGCTGCACGGCTGCGTCGAGGTGCCGAGGCCGCCCCAGTGGCTGCCCGCGTTGCGGTTGAGGTCGACGCCGATCTGCCCGCTCCAGCCGCACGAGGCGCCCTGCGCGTCGTCGGCGTTCTTGCGGTGCAGCACGGGGTTGTCGCCGCCCTGGGCGACGATGTCGACGCCGTCCGGGTTGGCGATCGGCACGACCCACATCTCGGTGGAGTCCATGAGCCTGGTGACGTCCGGGTCCTTGCCGTAGTCGTTCGTCAGCTCGTCGATCCAGCGCCAGGAGACCTCGCCGGTGGTGAGCTCGCGGGCGTGGATCTGGCTCATGAGGAAGAAGCGGGGCTTGGGCGAGTTCGGGGTCATCCGGCAGTCGCCCTGCTGCTTCCTGGTGATGCAGACGGCCTTGAGGTCGTGGCCTCCGGAGCCCTGCTGCTTGCGCCAGGACTGGCCGTAGGGGACGACGGTGGCCATGTCCGGGTGCTGGGCGGCCACTTGGTCGAGGTGCGCGTAGTGGGCGTCGACGGTGTGGTAGCCGCCGTAGTAGGTGCCCGCGTCGGAGGCGTGCGCCTCGGGGGTCGGTCTCGGCATCGTCCTGACGGCCGTCGGCGCGAAGCCGAGACGGCGCAGGCCCGCGCCGGTCGTCGGGTCGCCCATGACGAACAGGTCGTCGCCCTGCCGCCGTTCCAGCAGGTCGTACCCGGCGTCGATCAGCTTCTGGGCGTCCTGCCGGTCGTGTGCGGGGACCCGGTAGACGACGACCGTGTGCCGCGGGGTGGGGCCGGCGGCGGCCGACGGGGTGTGCGGGAGCGCGGTGGCGGCGAGGGCCAGGGCTCCGGCGGCGATGGCTGCCATGCGTATGCGGGACATGAGACGTCCTTCCGTGGGGGGAGAGACACATGCGCCGCGGGTGAGGATGGCATGCACACACCAAGAAGAGAAGGGGTTCGGGCCGTGAAGGGAAGGGGTTCGGACCGTCGTCGGCGGATCGGGAACCTACGCGCGCCGGGTGGGGGCGGTCGCCGCGAGCACCGCCTCCAGCAGCCCGGGGAAGCGCGCGTCGAGGTCGTCCCGCCGCAGCGAGATCGCCTTGGCGCGGCCCGCCTTGTGCTCGCGAGTGATCCCGGACTCCCGCAGCACCCGCCAGTGATGCGTCGCGGTGGCCTTGGTGACCTCCAGCGGCAGACTGCCGCAGGTGCGCTCGCCGGCCGACGCCGCGAGCTCCCGCACGATGCCCAGCCGTACGGGATTGCCGAGTGCCGCCAGTACGTCCTCGACGAGCAACTGGTCGCGGTCGGGGTGGTAGGTGCTCATGGGGCGATTGTACGAGGCGTCTCGTACCGTCCGTTTTGACCGGCCTGTCTGTTCGATTGTACGGTTTATTTCATACCTTCGTATCGAAGCTCTCCGGAAGGCCCCGCCCATGACCCCTGCATCCGACATACCCGATACATCTGACGCACCCGTCGCCATCGTCACCGCCGCGGCCTCCGGCATCGGCCGTGGCATCGCGACCGAGCTGGCCGCCGCCGGACACCGGCTCGCGCTCCTCGACATCGACGACGGCGTGCACGACCTCGCCCGCGAGCTCGGCGGCACGGCCGTGACCGGCTCGCTCACCGACCCCGACGACCTGGCCCGCCTCGTGCGCGAGACCCTCGGACACCACGGCCGCATCGACGCGGTCGTCAACGGCGCGGGCCACGCCCGCAACGCCGACCTCCTCGACGTCACCGACGAGGACTGGCACGACGGCCTCGACATGCTGCTGCTCAGTGTCGTCCGCATGGCCCGCCTCGTCACCCCGCACATGGAACGCGCGGGCGGCGGCGCGTTCGTCAACCTCTCCTCGTACACGGCCTTCGAGCCCCTGGGCGCGATCCCCGTCAACTCCGGCCTGCGTGCGGCACTCACCTCCTTCACCAAGCTCTACGCGGACCGCTACGCGGCCCGGGGCATCCGCATGAACAGCGTCATGCCCGGCTACGTCGACAGCCGGCCCGAGGACCCCGCCTTCCTCGCCCGCATCCCGGCGGGCCGCTACGCCACCGTCGAGGAGATCGGCAAACTCGCCGCGTTCCTCGTCTCCGACGCGGCCGCCTACATCAACGGCGAGTCCATCCGCATCGACGGCGGGGCGGCCCGGTCGCTCTGAGCCGCCGGAATTTCCGACGAGGCCCGGCCGGAGAAAGCCTTCGCCAAGTAGCGGATGCGCCCGGAGTGATGGATGTCCGGTTCTCGGCTGTGGGGGAGTGGTGAAGGTCGTACAGACTGCTCGCCCTGACACCTGTGAACGGCGCCGGACATCCACCCCACCACCCCGTGAGGATCCGCCATGCGCTCCGTCAAGCTCGCTTCGCTGGCCGGTGCGGCCGCTCTGGCCGCGACCGCGCTCCTGTCCGTCCCCGCCGCGCACGCCGCGGCCCCCGCCACCCACCCCGGGCTGACCTGGGCCAAGCTGGGCGACGGCCCCGACGGCACCGTGCACGTCGGCGGTCCGGGCGGCAGTGGCAGCAACCCCTACCAGGGCGACACCCCGGCGAGCGCCGTGCTCCCGGTGCTCTGCCTCAAGGTCGACGGCAGCCCCGTCCCCGACGGCATCACCCCCGGCTTCTACGACGGCTGGGCACAGGGCACCGTGGCCGCCAGCAGACCCGTACGTGGGTCGCGCCTCAACAGCAGGAACGCCGCGGACAGCGTCTGCCAGGCCGACTTCGGCGCGGGCTGGCGGATGGCCGAGTTCCACGACGGTCACTACGGCCCGGACCTCAACGCGACCGGCGGCTGGACCTTCTGGGCCTACGGCACCCTGCCCGCCAACACCCGCCTGTGGACCGCCATCGACGACCAGCGCGCCAACCCCTGGGACTGACCCCGAGGACCCTTGGAGGACCCTTAAGGGTATAGCTGGTGCCACCCCCGGAACGGATACCAGCGGGATCGACCGCCGCCTCCCCCGCACAGGAACATCAAGGGCGTAGGGAAAACGCCCCAGGAGGAACGATGTTCGAGTTCAGGAAGTCGCGGTGGACCCGCTCCGCCGTCACCGGAGCGGTGGCCACGGCGATCGCGGCCGCGGTGCTCCCGACGGCCACCGCGGTCGCGCGGGACCGGCCCGTGCCGGAGCGGTACGCCGCGCAGAAGCTCTCCTGGCGGCCCTGCGCGCCGGGCGCCTCGCTGGAGTGCGCCGAGATGAAGGTCCCGCGCGACTGGCATCACGTCGGCACCGGCGAGGACCTCACCATCGCCGTGTCCCGGCAGCCCGCGAGCGACCCGGCGCGACGGCGCGGCGTGCTGATGATGGCCGCGGGCGGTCCGGGCGGCAAGGGGCTCCAGCGCCCCGCGACCCTCGCCGGGAAGTCGCCCGCGATCGGCGCGGCCTACGACGTGGTCAGCTTCGACCAGCGCGGCGTCGGGCAGAGCTCGCGGGTGCGGTGCGAGACCGACGAGGAGTTCGGGAGCTACTGGGACGGCGACTCCCGCGACCGCTCGCCCGCCGCCGTCCGCCGCGAACTCGACAACGCCCGCAAGTTCGTGGACAGCTGCCGCGCCCGCAGCGGCGACCTCATGAACTACATCACCACCGACCAGACCGTGCGCGACATGGACCTCTACCGCGCCCTGCTCGGCGAGAAGAAGATCTCCTACTACGGGGGCTCCTACGCCACGGTGGTCGGCGCCTACTACGCGACGGAGTTCCCGCAGCGCGTCGAACGCGCCGTACTGGACAGCAACATAGACTTCTCCGGCACCTGGGAGGAGCACGAGAAGGGCCAGCCGCTCAGCTTCCAGCGCCGCTTCGACCAGGACTTCCTGCCCTGGCTCGCCAAGAACGACGACGTCTACCACTTCGGCCGCACCGCCGCCGAGGCCCGCGCGAAGTGGGAGAAGCTCCGCGGCACCCTCCGGGAACACCCCCTGCCCATCGCCGGCGGCAAGGTCCTCCTCGACCCCAACCGGCTCGACAGCGCCGCGATCGGCACGGTCTACGAAGGGGACAACTTCCCCGGCTTCGCGGCCACCCTCGCCACCCTCGACCACTGGGACCGGGCCACCCCCGCCGAGCGGGCCGTCGTCGACAAGGCCTACGGACAGTCCTCCAGCGCCGACTTCTTCGCCGAGTTCTTCTCGGTGACGTGCAGCGACACCCCCTGGAACCGCGACACCGACGCCTGGGCACGGCACGCGGCCAAGGACGCCGTGGCCTACCCGCTGGCCGGGGCCCGCGAGCTCACCTACACCGCGGTCTGCGCCGACTGGCCGAAAATCGACGCCCCGCGCGTCAAGGTCACGGGCAAGGGCCTCCCGCCGGTCCTGATGGTCAACGGCCTGCGCGACCCGGCCACGCACTACGAGGGCGCCCTGCGGGCGCACAAGGCGCTGCGCGGCTCCCGGCTCGTCACCGTCGACAGCGGTGACCACGTCCAGTACCAGAACGGCAACGCCTGCGTGGACCACGCGGTCGACGGCTACCTCCTCGACGGAACGCTGCCCGCGCACGACATCACCTGCGCGGGAAAGCCGCTGCCCGTGCCGCCCCCGGCCGGGACGGACCGGCGCTAGCGGTCACACCTGACGGTCCAGCAAGTACGTGGAGAGCGCGGCGAATTCATCCGCCGCGCTCTCCACGACCGCGACCGCGGCGAAGCGCTCGCGCGCGGCGGCCACGTGGCGGCGGGCCTCCGCCAGCGCGAACTCCCGCCCGCCCGCGGCCTCCACGAGCGCGGCCGCGCGCTCCGCGTCGGCGGCGGACAGCGGCCCCGGAGCGCCGAGCAGCCCCGCCAGCCGGTCGGCCGCCGCGCCGCCCGAGGCCAGGGCGGCGAGCACGGGCAGCGTCTTCTTCCGGCGGCGCAGATCGCTGTGGACCGGCTTGCCCGTCGTCAGCGGGTCGCCCCAGACGCCGAGCAGGTCGTCGACCGCCTGGAAGGCCGGCCCCAGCAGCCGCCCGGCCTCCGACAGCGCCCCCACCTCGCCCGGGGACGCCCCCGCGAGGACCGGGCCCAGGGCCGTCGCGCACGCCAGCAGCGACCCCGTCTTGCGGGCCGCCATCGCCCGGTACTCGGGCAGGCCCACCGCCTCCGGGCCCGTCCACGGCCGTGTCTCGAAGAGCAGGTCGTCGGCCTGGCCGTGGACCAGATCGCCCAGCGCCTCGGCGAGCAGGCCCACGGCCGGGCCGACGTGCCCGCCACCCGCCGCGGCCAGTGTGCGGACCCCGAGCGCGAACAGCGCGTCGCCCGCCAGGACCGCCGGGCCGGTGCCGAACGCCTTCCACGCGGTGTCCCGGTGCCGCCGCCGCTCGTCGCCGTCCATGATGTCGTCGTGGACGAGCGAGAAGACGTGGATCAGCTCGACGGCGACGGCCGCGGGCACCGCGAACCCGCCGGGCGCGCCCACCGCCTCCGTCGCGAGGACGGCGAGGGCCTGCCGCACCCCCTTGCCGCCGGAACCGGCGCACGGCGTGCCGTCGGCCTCGCACCAGCCGAAGGAGAACGACGCCATCCGGCGCGGTTCGGGATGCAGACTTCCCACGGCGGCTCTGAGCGCGGGTTCGACCAGGGCCCGGCTGCGCGCGAGGGCGCTGGGCGCGGTCGTCCGGAATCCGGCGTGCGTGGTCATCGAAACTCCTGTAATGGACCGGGTCGGGTGCGGCGGCGTGGCGGAACGGCGCGTCAGCAGACGGCCAGGACGCCCAGTTCGGCACGGGCCTTGTCGACCATGTCCCGGGCGTGGTGCAGCCCGATCCCGTCGAGCGTGCGGTGCAGCGCGTCGAGGTCGGCGGCGGTCTCGGCGCGGTCGCGGCCCAGCCGGGCACGGGCCTTGACCCACCCCAGCCGGGCGAGTGCCTCGCCCCGCGGCTCGCCCATGGCCCGGAACTCCTCCAGAGCGCCGCTGTAGCACGCCTCCGCCTCACCGTAACGGCCCGCCCGGAAAAGGACGTTGCCGCGCATCTTGTGGTTGTACGCCAGCGCGCCGACCAGCCGCATCCGCTCACAGGCGGCCTCCGCCTCGGACAGCAGCGCCAGCGCCCGCCCGGTGTCGCCCCGCAGCGACAGCACGTCCGCTATGCCCCGCAGCGCCCAGGCGCGGCCACGGGCGTCGTCCGCCCCGCCCGCTACCCCGGCGGCCTCCTCGAACATGGCCAGGGCGGTGTCGTACGAGCCGGTGTTGCGGTGCATCTGCGCGATGCCCTCCAGCGCCCACACCGTGTGCCGCGCCTCGCCGCGCCGCCGGGCCTCCGCCAGCAGCTTCTCGTGCAGTTCCGCCACGGCCTGGTAGTCGCCCTGGATGCGGCCCGTCTCCGCGAGCCCGGCGAGGGAGTAGCCGCGGGCCACGATGTCCCCGCCCCGCTCCGCGAGTTCGGCGGCCAGGGACAGCCACCGCCGGGCCAGCGCGAGGGCGCCCCGCTGCCGGGCCAGGGTGCCGCCGCTCCACACCGCCCACGCCATGGCCCCCTGGTCCCCGGCCGCCCGCGCCGACCGGTAGCTGGCCTTCCACGCCGCCTCCGCCTCCGCGGTCCGGCCCAGCCGCCGGTACGCCTCGGCGACGGCCAGCCCCGCGTGCGCCGACTCCAGTGCCGTGCCCGCCAGTTCGGCCTCACGACGTTGCTCCAGGGCCTTCGCCAGCACCTCTTCGAGCGAGGCGTTCACCGAGAGGTCGCCCAGGGAACCCCGGTATTCGGGTGCGAATGCCTTGCCGTACATGGTTGCCTCACTTCGGGGGTAGATCGACGGCGGTCACCGCCGCTGATCGAAAACGCTAGGTGCCCTCCGGGGCGCGGGAATCCATCCGGAAGCCCGTGTGCCGTACATCCGGAGACCGGTCGTCGAACGCCGTGTCATACGAGAGATGTACGAACACCCCGGAGAGAGCTGAGGGTTACCGGGGGTCGGGAGTGCGGCCGAAGGACGGAAGTCAAGAGACCGGGGCACGATTTCCGGACACCCCCGCAGGGGGTTGCGCCCCCTTCGCCGGTATGACCGGGCACCCCGTCCGACCTGGTAGCTTCAGAGAGCTGATCTTGAAGAGGCACCCGTCCCCGTCAGCGAAACCCACCCCTCGTGAAGGATGCGAAATGGCTCGCTCCCGCCGATTGAACCGCCGCCTCGCCGGCTCCGTGGCCACCACAGCCCTGGCGCTCGCCGTGCTGCCCGCCACCCCGGCCCTCGCCGACAGTTCGAGCACCCCGCACCTCGACGCCGTGGAACAGACGCTCCGTCAGGTCTCCCCGGGGCTCGAGGGCGACGTGTGGGAGCGGACCAGCGGCAACAAGCTCGACGCCTCCGCCGCCGACCCGACCGACTGGCTGCTCCAGACCCCCGGCTGCTGGGGCGACGACAAGTGCGCCGAACGCCCCGGCACCAAGCGGCTGCTCGCGAAGATGACCGAGAACATCTCCAAGGCGACGCGCACGGTCGACATATCCAGCCTGGCGCCGTTCCCCAACGGCGCGTTCCAGGACGCGATCGTCGCCGGCCTCAAGTCCTCCGCCGAGGCGGGCAACAAGCTGAAGGTCCGCATCCTCGTCGGGGCCGCGCCGATCTACCACATGAACGTGGTGCCCTCGAAGTACCGCGACGAGCTCAACGACAAGCTCGGCAAGGCCGCGGGCAACATCACGCTGAACGTCGCGTCGATGACCACGTCGAAGACCGCGTTCTCGTGGAACCACTCCAAGCTCCTGGTCGTCGACGGCCAGTCGGCCATCACCGGCGGCATCAACGGCTGGAAGGACGACTACGTCGACACGGCCCACCCGGTGTCGGACGTCGACCTCGCGCTCACCGGCCCCGCCGCCGGTTCCGCGGGCCGCTACCTGGACCAGCTCTGGTCCTGGACGTGCCAGAACAAGAGCAACATCGCGAGCGTCTGGTTCGCCTCCTCCAACGGCGCCGACTGCATGCCGACGCTGCAGAAGGACGCCAACCCCAAGGCGGTGCCCGCCACGGGGAACGTGCCCGTGATCGCCGTCGGCGGTCTCGGCGTCGGCATCAAGGACAAGGACGCCTCCTCGGCGTTCGGCCCGGACCTGCCGAGCTCCTCCGACACCAAGTGCGTGGTCGGCCTGCCCGACAAGACCAACGCCGACCGCGACTACGACACGGTCAACCCCGAGGAGAGCGCCCTGCGGGCGCTGATCGGCAGTGCCAGGAGCCACGTCGAGATCTCCCAGCAGGACCTCAACGCCACCTGCCCGCCCCTGCCCCGCTACGACGTCCGCGTCTACGACGCCCTCGCCGCGAAGATGGCCGCCGGGGTGAAGGTCCGCATCGTCGTCAGCGACCCCGCCAACCGCGGCGCGGTCGGCAGCGGCGGCTACTCGCAGATCAAGTCGCTGTCCGAGATCAGCGACGTGCTGCGCAACCGCCTGGCCCTGATCACCGGCGGCCAGCAGGGTGCCAAGGCCGCGATGTGCAGCAACCTCCAGCTCGCGACCGCCCGTAGCTCCGACAGTGCCAAGTGGGCCGACGGCAAGCCGTACGCGCAGCACCACAAGCTGGTCTCCGTGGACGACTCCGCCTTCTACATCGGCTCCAAGAACCTCTACCCCGCCTGGCTCCAGGACTTCGGCTACGTCGTCGAGAGCCCCGACGCGGCCAAGCAGCTGAACCAGAAGCTGCTCGCCCCGCAGTGGCAGTACTCGAAGGCGACCGCCACGTTCGACTACGAGCGCGGCGTCTGCCAGGGCTGACCCGGCCCGGGACGGAAACGAGGCTCCTGCCGGACATCCGGCAGGAGCCTCTTCGCGTCAGCGGGTCAGCGGGTCAGCGCATCGCGGCCAGGGCCGCCGCGTGCGACGGCGCCGTACCGGGCGCCTTGCCGCAGTACTCCGCCTCCAGCGGGTCGCCGAAGTCGCCCGCCCAGTCGCCGTTGAAGTTGAACGCGGCGGTGTGCCTGCCGTCCGCGGTGGCGGAGACCACCGACAGCGAACCGGGGACGCCGCCGTCGTGCGCCCAGATGTCCACCCCGCACGACAGCTTCAACCTGGCGACGCCGAGGCCGTAGGAGGCCCCGGACATCTCCTTGCCCGCTGGCACGGTGGTGAGCAACTCCCGCTGCTGCGGCTCCGGGAGGAGCTTTCCGCCGAGCAGTCCGCGATAGAAGCGGTTGAGGTCGCCCACGGTGGAGACCATCTCGCCCGCGGCGCCCGCCCACGACGGGTTGAAGTCGGTGACGTCGTGGATCCTCGCGTCCGGCGCGGGGTCCCGCAGCGTGCTGTACGCGCGCCCGTGCGGCGACGGCAGCCACGGGGAGGTGCCCGGGAGGGTGGTCGCCCGCATGCCCAGCGGCTTGAGGACGCGGCGCTCCATCTCGGTGGCGTACGGGTGCCCGGAGACCTTCTCCACGATCATCCCGGCGAGCACGTAGTTGGTGTTGGAGTAGCTCCAGTCCGTGCCCGGCCGGAACTTCGGCGCGTGGGACATCGCGATGTCGACCAGCTGTCGCGGGGTCTTCGTGTCGAACCGGTGCCGGTAGAAGTCGGTGGTCAGCGCCCTGCCCACGGCCGGGTCCTCGGTGTAGTTGAAGATCCCGCTGGTGTGGTTGAGCAACTGGCGGACGGTGATGTCGCGCCCGTCGTGGCCGTTGCCCCGCACCACGCCCGGCAGCCAGTGGTCGACCTTGTCGTCGAGCCGGAGCCTGCCCTCCGCCTCCTGCTGGAGGAGGACGACGGAGGTGAACGCCTTGGTGATGCTGCCGACCCGGAAGCGGTCCTGCGCCTTCCGCTGCCGGTGCGTCGTGCGGTCCGCGACCCCGGCGGCCCCCTGCCAGACCTCGCTCCCGTTCTCGGTCTGCCCCAGCACCCCGGGCACCCCGCTCCGCACCTGTGCCTCCATGGCGCTCTGCACGGCGGCGTGCGGATCGTGCGCCGAGGCGGACGAGGTGAGGACCGTCGCGGTCGCCGTGGCGGTGACCAGCGCGCCGACCAGTGCTCTTCGTACCGTACGTACCTTCATGCGGTGCAGCCTCTCCACTCCGGTTGGCGTGTACGGGAGGCAGGACTCCGTCAACACCCCGCGGGTTGAGCGGGGTTGACGGGCGGGGTCGGGATCAGGCCACCGGCGGGCGGCCGGGGAGGACGCCGTCGAGGATGTGCTCCACCCCCTGGGGGTAACCGGCCCGCGACTCCTGTCCCCCGCGCGGGCGCGGTACGGTCGCGACGACCTGCCCGGCCGTGTGGCACCGGCGGCGCCGCCGTCCGGTGGATCGTCCGCTGGGCCCGCAGCGCCTGCTCCCGGCCGAGCCCGCAGCGCACGAGGGCGTCGACGATCTCCTTCGGCAGCTCCGGGCGCGGCAGCCGGGGTTTCCGTTTCCGTATGCGTACGGCAACGCTCCGTATCGGCGATTCCCCGGGTGAGCGTCACGTGTAGCTTTGCCGTACAGCCGTGCCGAGGACCCCGCGCGGCACGTACTCGTCACCTGCCCGTGTACTGCCGTGCCGGTACCGCCCTACCGATACAAAGGACGCCCCACCCATGCCGTACGTGCGCCACTGGTTGCGCAACTCCATCCTGCTGTTCGCGCTCGCGATCACGCTGGGACTGGTCGCCGCGCACACCCATCTGATCCAGCCGCACGACCTGAAGCTGGACCGCACGATTCAGACGAACCTCCGCACCGGTTGGCTGAACCATGTGATGGAGGGGGTCAGCTATCTCGCCTCGCCCGTGGCCGGAGTCGTGATCCTCGCGGTCTGGAGCGGCTGGCTGCTCTTCTTCCGGCGGCGGCCGATGCGCGCGGTGGCCACGTTCCTCGTCGTCGCGATCGGCTGGAACAGCACCCAGGTCGCGAAGGCCGTCGTGGCCCGCCCCCGGCCGCCCCGGGAGTTCATGCTCGACCCCGAGATCGGCTCCAACAGCTTCCCCAGCGGCCACACCGCCTTCACCGTCGCGGCGGCGGTCGCCGCGTACTTCCTCTTCCGTGAGAGCCGCCACCGGAAGACGGTCGCGGTCTGCGGCGTCCTCGCCGTGCTGCTCGTGGCCTTCTCCCGGATGTACGTCGGTGCCCACTACCCGACGGACACCTTCGGCTCGGTGCTGATCGCCGGTTCCGCGATCCTCTTCGTGACCGGCGTCTGGCACGCCTGGCTGCTGCCCCGGCTGCACCGGCTGCCCCTGATGGAGCGCTACGGCCTCTCCCACGAGCTGGCGGAGCAGGACGCGGCGCACGGCCACCACGCCCACGGCGCGGTACCGGGCGCGCGCCGCCGCGCGGCCGGCCCGGCGGCCACGGGCGGGCGCCACCGCAAGCACGGCGCGCGGCGCTGACCCCGCCCCCGCACCGCACACACAGCGGGCCGGTCGCCTCCGGGCGGCCGGCCCGCTGTCGTTTCCGTCGTTTCCGCGCGGCCCTGCCTTCCGAATTCCTGTAACGGGTTCTACTGTGTGCGCCGTCACCGGCAGCGACGGCGAGACCCGGGAGGGCCCGTGGACCTCGAACAGACCCCGGCACAGCGGCGACTGCGCGCCGAACTGCGGGACTACTTCGCCGATCTGGTCCCGGACAACGCCTACGCCCGCCACACCGACCCCGTCCGGCAGAAGCGCTTCTACCGCGACACCATCCGCCGCCTCGGCGCCGACGGCCGCCTGGGCGTGGGGTGGCCGACGGAGTACGGGGGCGGCGGCATGACCCCCGTGGAGCAGTTCATCTTCTTCGACGAGGCCGCCCAGGCCGGGGTGCCGCTGCCGCTCATGGCGCTCAACACCGTCGGCCCGACGATCATGCAGTACGGCACCCCCGGGCAGAAGGCGTACTTCCTGCCCCGCATCCTCTCCGGGGAGATCGACTTCGCCATCGGCTACAGCGAGCCCGACGCGGGCACGGACCTCGCCTCGCTGAAGACCCGCGCGGTGCGCGACGGCGACGACTACGTCGTCAACGGGCGGAAGATCTGGACCACCAACGGCGACACCGCCGACTGGATCTGGCTCGCCGTGCGCACCGCGCCCGTCGAGGAGGGCGTCCCGCCGCACCGCGGCATCAGCATCCTCCTCGTGCCGACCACCGCCCCCGGCTACTCGTACACGCCCATCGACACGCTCGCCTCCCACGGCACCACCGCCGGCTACTACGACGACGTCCGCGTCCCCGTGCGCAACCGGGTCGGCGAGGAGAACAAGGGCTGGCGGCTGATCACCACCCAGCTCAACCACGAGCGCGTCACCCTGGCCGCCCACGGCACCACCGCCATCGGCGCCCTGCGCGACGTGCGGCGCTGGGCGGCGGACACCCGCCTGCCCGACGGCCGCCGCGTCATCGACCTCGGCTGGGTACGCACCCGCCTGGCCCGCGCCCACCTGCGGCTCGACGCGATGAGGCTGCTGAACTGGCAGATGGTCGACGCCCTGCAGCGCGGCACCCTCACCCCCCAGGACGCCTCGGCCGTCAAGGTCTACGGCTCCGAGACCCGCCGCGACGCATACGCCTGGCTCATGGAGGTACTGGCCGCGGCCGGCCCCCTCAAGGAGGGCTCGACCGGCGCGGCCCTCCACGGCGACCTCGAACGCGGCTACCGCAGTGCGGTCATCTTCACCTTCGGCGGCGGCAACAACGAGATCCAGCGGGAGATCATCTCCTGGATCGGCCTGGGCATGCCGAGGGTACGGCGCTGAGCGGACCCCTCCGCGGGCCCACCACCGGGCTACGAGCGGCGGCGGGGTTTGCCGCTCTTGGCGCCGCGCTTCGTGCCGCTCTTGGGGGTGCCGCCGGTGCGGGAGCCCTTGGCTGCCGTCTTGCCGGACGTCCTGCCCGCCGTGGGCTTCCGCTTCGCGCCTGTCTCCGGGCGCTTGGCCTTCGGCTGGGCCGGGGCGGTTTCGGGGCGGCGGCCGCGTGAGCTGTTGACCGTCCGGCCCCGGACGATCCCGATGAAGTCCTCCACCATGTCGGTGGTCGCGTCCTCGGGCCAGGACAGCGCCACCTGCGACTGGGGCACGTCCGTGAGCGGCCGGTAGGTGAGGTCCTTGCGGTGGTGCAGGCGGGCCAGCGACTGCGGGACGGCCAGCAGGCCGACCCCCGCCGCCACCAGCTCGATCGCGTCCGCGGTCGTGGCGGGGCGCTCGATCGCGGGCTTCCCCGGCGGCCGCTCCCAGCCGAGGGTGTCGTCCAGGGGGTGGAACACGACCTCGTCGGCCAGGTCCCCGGCGGACACCTCGTCGACCGCGGCCATGACGTGGTCCTTGGGGATCACGACCACCGTGGTCTCGGTGTAGAGGGGGATCGCGCTGAGGTCCGTCCGGTCGATCGGCAGCCGTACGAAACCCGCGTCGGCGCCGCGCTCGCGCAGCACACCGGGCGCCTCGGCGGCGGACACCGCGACGAGGTCCAGCGGGACGCCGGGCAGCCGCTCGTGCCAGATCCGCACCCACTTGGCGGGTGTCACGCCCGGTACATACGCGAGCCGGAACGAATGGGGTACTTCCGCGCCTGTCACTCGCCCAGGTTACCGGGCGTGGTCGGAGGTAGCGCACACGATCGATATCCTTGACCCCATGACGTCGCACCAGAGCACCCAGACCATGAAGCCCGCGACCGCGGCGAAGAAGTTGGGTGTGTACCTCGAAGCCACACCCTCGGAGTTCCGGGAGGGTGTGGTCACACGCGACGAACTGAACGCGCTGCAGGCCGACCCGCCCCAGTGGCTGCAGGAGCTGCGGCGCAACGGCCCGCACCCCCGTCCGGTGGTCGCGGCCAAGCTGGGCGTCTCCATCTCGGGCCTCGCCCGCGGAGGAGTCACCGAGGCCCTCACCACGGAGCAGATCGAGGAGCTGAAGAAGGAAGCTCCCGAGTGGCTGCAGAAGGAGCGCGCCACCCAGGCCGAGGTCCGCAAGGAAGCCGTGCGGATCAAGGAGAAGAACCAGGAGAAGAGCGCGTAGCTCCCGGAGCGCCCGCTCCGTACGCGCCTCAGCCGACCGCCCGGCCGTGGTCGGTGAGGACGAGGAAGTCCCGGATGTCCTCGACCAGTTGCCACGCCATGTCCTCCAGGACGTAGTGCCCGGCGTACGGGTAGAGGTGGAGCTCCGCCTGGGGCAGGCGCCGGGTCCACTCCGCGAGGACCAGGTCGTCGTAGAGGGGGTCGCGCATGCCCCAGCCCACGAACACGGGCAGCTGGGTGAAGGTGACCAGGGCCTCGCCGAGCCGCTGGGCGTGCGGCCACCCCGGGTCGGCCGGGCTCAGCGGGATGTCCCGCGCGAACCGTACGAGCGCGGGCCGGTCCCGCTGCCGCCGGTAGGGGGCCAGATAGGCCTCGTGGACGGGCCGCGGCAGCGGGCGCCGCGGGCCCTGCCGCAGGGCCAGCAGCGCCACCGCGTTGGACGCGTGCGCGATCCGGCCCACCGGCCCCCGCCGCAGCGCCCGCGCCGCCCACGGCAGCCGGTACCCCGGCGGCATGGGGAACGCGGCGGTGTTGAGCACGACGAGGCGGTCCACCACACCCGGGTTGAGATGGGCCCACCACATGCCGATGGGCCCGCCCCAGTCGTGCACGACCAGGGTCCAGCCGCGCCGCGGCGCGCCGTGTTCGGCTGTGAGGTGGTCCACGAGGCGGCCCAGGTCCTTCGCGCGGCTCTCGGCGAGCAGCTCCCCGTCCGGGTCGCGCGCCCGGTCCGACAGCCCCATCCCGCGCAGGTCGGGGACGACGCAGCGGTACCGCCCGCGCAGCCCGAGGACGAGGCGGCGCCACATATAGCTCCACGTCGGGCTGCCGTGCACCATCAGGACGGGGCTGCCCCGCCCCTCGTCCAGGAAGTGCTGGTGCCACGCGCCGTGGCTGAACCACCGCCCCTGGAAAGGGTAGTCCGGCAGGCGGCGGGCCTGCTCGGCGGAGAGGGGCGGCTGAGGGCTCACGGCGGAGCTCTGCCCACGCGGGGATCGCGATCTCGCCCGGACCCGGCCGAATCACCCGTGTAGGTGATGCCGTGTTCGAGGCGCGACGGAGGAGCCTGAAACGTGCGCGTCACGCGCCGCCCTTGTGCTCGGACGATGCTCGGACGATGGGGGCCGCCCATGCGAGACCGTGCTGCTGTCGACCGCCGGCTGGCCCGGGACCCCGTCGCGATCGTCGGGCTGGCGGCCCTGTTCCCCAAGGCGCCCGATCTGCGGGCGTTCTGGGACAACATCGTGGCGGGCCGTGACTGCACCGAGGACGTGCCCGGAGGCTGGTGGGACACCGGGCTCCACCACGAGCCCGACCCCTTCGCCGAGGACAAGACGTACTGCAGGCGCGGCGGCTTCCTGACGCCCGAGCTGTTCGACCCCGTCGAGTTCGGCATGCCGCCGAAGACCCTCGACTCCACGGGGCTGGTCCAGCTCCTCGGCCTCCGCGTCGCCAAGGACGTGCTGGCCGACGCGAGCCGGGGCCGGACGGACTGGCACGACCCGGCCCGGACCGGCGTGGTGCTCGGCGTGTGCGGCACCAACTCCACGCTCCTGCCGCTCGCCGCCCGCGTCACCGCCCGTGAGATGGCGCGGACGATGCTCGCCCACGGAGTGCCGCGGGAGCGCGTCGAGCAGATCGTCCGGGCACATCTGTCGGGGCTGCCGCCGTGGACGGAGGACTCCTTCCCCGGCGTCCTCGGCAACGTCGTCTCCGGGCGCGTCGCCAACCGGCTCGACCTCCGGGCGGCGAACCACACCGTGGACGCGGCATGCGCCAGTTCCCTCGCCGCCGTGCGCGGCGCCGTCGACGAACTCCTGGCCCGCCGCGCCGACGTGATGATCACGGGCGGGGCCGACGCCGACAACTCGGTCGTGTCCTTCCTCTGCTTCAGCAAGACACCCGCCCTGTCCCTGACGGGACGGGTCCGCCCGTTCGACGAAGCAGCCGACGGCACGCTGGTGGGGGAGGGCATCGGGATGCTGGCCCTCAAGCGCCTCGACGACGCGGAGCGGGACGGCGACCGCGTCTACGCGGTGCTGCGCGGGCTCGGCAGTTCGAGCGACGGTCAGGGGCAGAGCATCTACGCACCCTGCGGGGAAGGCCAGTTGACGGCGCTCCGGCGCGCCTACCACGACGCCGACTGCCCGCCGCCGTCCGTCGGGCTCGTCGAGGCCCACGGCACCGGCACCGCCGCGGGCGACGCCGTCGAACTGTCCGCGCTCGACCGGCTCATGGCGGGGGCCGACGAGCACCGCTTCGCCGCCCTCGGCAGCATCAAGTCGCAGATCGGCCACACCAAGGCGGCGGCGGGTGCCGCCGGGCTGATCAAGGCGGCCCTGGCCCTCCACCACCGCGTCCTGCCCCCCACCATCAACGTGGCCGTGCCGAGCGCACAGGCCGCCCGGGAGGACAGCGCCTTCTACCTGAACACCGTGGCGCGCCCCTGGCTCAGGAGCTCCTCCCGGCCGACGCGCAGGGCGGGCGTATCGGCCTTCGGGTTCGGCGGGGTGAACTACCACGCGGTCCTGGAGGAGGCCCCGCCCGGCACGGCCCCGCCGGAGCACGCGCTGCACCGCACCCCGCGCGCCGTCCTGTGGCACGCCGCGACCACCGAGGAGCTGAGGCGGCGCCTGGAGGAGGGCGCGGCACCCGACGAGGGGCCCGTCCCGGCCGGCCACGCGCGCCTGGGCTTCGTCGCCGACGGCGAGGAAGAGCACGGGGAACTGCTCGCCGCGGCGGTCGAGCGGCTCCGCCGGACACCGGACGAGGACGGCTGGGCGCACGCCCGGGGCATCCACTTCCGCCGCCGCGCGCTGCCTCCCGACGCCGCGGCGGGGGCACTCTTCTCCGGCCAGGGCGGCCAGTACACGGACATGGGCCGGCACGCCGCGCTGGCCGTCCCCGCCGTCCGGGCCGCGTTCGACGCCGCCAACGCCCTCTTCCCCGGCCCGGACAGCCTCGCCCGCGCCGTCTTCCCGCCTCCCGCCGCGGGGGACGACGGCGGACGCCTGCGCCGTACCGCCTACGCCCAGCCGGCGATCGGCGCGCTCTCCCGGGGCCAGTACGCCTTCCTGCGGGAACTGGGCTTCGCCCCCCGCGAGGCCCTCGGGCACAGCTTCGGCGAACTGACCGCCCTGTGGGCGGCCGGTGTGCTGGACGACGGGGCCTTCACCGCCCTGGCCCACGCCCGGGGACAGGCGATGCGCCTCGTACCGGGCCGTGACGCGGGCGCGATGGCCGTCGTGCGCGCGCCGCAGGAGACGCTGCCGCACCTGCTGGCCGCCCACCCGGAGCTGACGCTCTGCAACCGCAACGCCCCGGACGAGCACGTCGTCGGCGGCCCGGCCCCCGCCGTGGAGGAGTTCGTCCGGCACAGCGGTGCCACCGCGCGGCGGCTCCCCGTCGAGGCCGCCTTCCACACCGCCCATGTCGCGCACGCGGTGGAGGAGTTCGCGCGGGCCTGCGCGCAGGCATCCTTCGCGGCCCCGGCCCTCACCGTCCACGCGAACACCCCCGGAGCCGCCTACGGAGCGGACCCGGAGGGCAACCGCCGCACCCTCGTCGGCCAGCTGCGCAACCCCGTCGACTTCGCCGCCCGGCTGGAGGAGATGTACGCGGACGGGGTGCGCGTCTTCGTGGAGTTCGGCCCCGGAAGCACGCTCACCCGGCTCGTGGAACGCACGCTGGGGGACCGCGGCGTGGAGACGGTCGCCTGTGACGCCTGTCCCGGCGGCGACAGTTGCGCGGCACTGAAGCTGGCCGCGGTGCGCCTGGCCGTCCTGGGGCTGCCGCTGACCGGCATCAACCGCCACGACGCCCCACCGCCTCCCGGACGGCCCGCCCCGTCGAAGGCGGCCCGCACGCTGGAGGGCCCGCACTTCGCGACGCTGGCCCGCCGCCCGGCGTTCGAGGCACTGCTCGCCGACAGGGCCGCCACCGTACGGCCGTTGACGGCGGAGTCACCGGCCCCCGGCGTACCGCTGCCCACGGCCCGTACCGCGGAGGCCGATCCGCTGGCCGCGGCCGCGGCCGGGCATCTGGCCGCGCACACCCGCTATCTGGACGGGCAACTGCACGTGGCCCAGCAGCTCGCCGGGCTCCTCCAGCGGCACGACGGCGGCGCGGCGGTGGACCCCGAACTGGCCCGGATGGTCACCGCGGTCACCGAGCACAGCCTCGCCCTCGGCGAGGCGCACACCAAGGCGGGCGAGGTCGTCACCGAACTGCTGCGCCTGCCCACGGGGGTCGCCGGACCGGCGGCGGATGCCCGTCCCCCCGTCGCGGTGCCGCCGGAGGAGGACGTTCCGGAGGAGCGGTCCGCGCTCGCCGAGCTGTGGTCCGCCGGAACCGCGGCCACCGGGGACCGCGAGCCGCCCGGCGTCGGCGACCGCGGCCCCGGCGCTCCCGACGTCGACCTCGACGAACTCCAGCACGTGCTCCTGGAAGTGGCGGCGGAGAAGACCGGCTACCACATCGACATGATCGAGCCGGACATGCTCATCCAGGAGGACCTGGGCATCGACTCGCTCAAGCGCGTGGAGATCGGCGCGGAGATGTGGCGCCGCTTCCCGGGACTCGACCGGGCCGACATGTACCGCCTGGTGGAGGCACGGACGGTGCGCGAGCTGTCCGGGATGTTCCACGAGATCCTCGGCGCCTCATGGGCGCTGCCTCGGGCGTACAGGAAGCTGCGGACCGGCCGCGGCTTCGTCACGCTGAGGGAACTGCCCCACCCCGACGTGTGCGCCGGCATCTATCCGCCGCGGCCGCACGCCCTCCTGGTGGACGCCGGTGACGAACTGTCCGGCACGCTGGACGCGGCACTGCGCGCGGAAGGCTGGCGCACCAGCCACCTGCGCCTGCCCGCCACCGGCGCGACGGTTCGGGAAGAGCCGGACGGTCCGGTGCCGCTGGCCGACCGGAGCGAAGCCGCGCTGACGGCGGGCCTGGAGAAGCTGTTGTCCCGGGACGGCCGCCCGGATCTGTGCGTGCTGTCCGTCGGCCGCTCCTCCTGCTCCGGCGCGGACGAGGTGATCGAGCGGCTCAAGCACGCGGTCATGGTCGCCAAGCACCTCTGCCCCGTCCTGTCGGAGACCGCGGCCCAGGGTCACCGGGCGGCGTTCGTGACGGTGACCGAGCTGGACGGGGCGCTCGGCCACGAAGGGGCGGGCGGCGATCCGGCCCTCGCCTTCGCGGGCGGGCTCGGGGGACTGGTCAAGACCGTCGCGCTGGAGGCGCCCGCGCTGTTCTGCCGCGCCCTGGACTTCGCTCCCGGGACGGACCCGCGGCGCGTGGCGGAGGCGTTCACCGCGGAGATCGCCGACCTGGCGACCGACCTGCTCGAAGTGGGCCGGGACGCGACACGGCGCCGCGCACCCCACGTGAGCGAGACCCCGCCCGCGGCCGAACCGGAGGAGGCCGGCCAACTCGGCGGGAAAGACCTGCTGTTGGTCACCGGGGGAGCGTCCGGCATCACGTCCTGGTGCGTGTCCGCGCTGGCCGACCGGTACCGGTGCGGCTTCCTGCTGCTGGGCCGCACCCCGCTCACCGGGCAGGGCGAGAACGGCCCCCGGCGGCAGAACGTCCACGCCGTCCTGACGGAACTGCGCGCGCGGGGCATCGACGCCGAGTACGTGAGCGCGGACATCCGCGACGCCGCGGCGACGGCCACAGCCCTGACCCCCTACGCGGCACGGATCACCGGCGTGCTGCACGGCGCGGGCGTGCTCGGCGACCGGCCGCTCGCGGAGATGACCCCGGAGTCCGTCGGCCCCGTCGTGGACACCAAGGCGGGCGGCCTGAGCCACGTCCTCGACGCGCTCCCGGCCGAACGCCTGCGGCACTTGGTGCTGTTCTCCTCCGTGGCCGGTGTCTGGGGCAACCCCCGGCAGAGCGACTACGCCCTCGCCAACGAGGCGGTCGTGCGCTTCGGCCGCGCCTTCCGGGCGGCCCACCCGGGGTGCAGGGTGCTGTCCGTCGCCTGGAGCCCCTGGGCGGGCGGCATGGCGGCCCGGATGAGGGAGGTCTTCGAGATCCTGGGCGTCCCCGTGCTGACCCGCGAGGCCGGGTGCGAGCACCTCCTGGAGCTGATGGGCGGAGGCGCCGGGGGGACGACGGGGGCGGCGGTCGTCGGCCCGCTCGAACCCATGGTGAAGAGGTCCGTGCGCCTGCCCAGGGCCGGGGCCACCGCGCGCCGCACGCTGACCGGCCACACCGACGAGCCGGTGCTGCGCGACCACTGCTTCGCCGGGGTCCCCGTCCTGCCCATGACGGCAGTGCTGGGAACGGCCCTGCACACGGTCGAACGGGCCCTCGGCGGCGCCGAAACGGTCGTCGAATGCCGGGACTTCCGCATCACCCGCGGCATCGCGTTCCCGCCCGGCCACCCGGACCGGGTACTGCTGCGCCTCGCCCCGGAGCCGGGGCCGGGCGGAGAGGACGACACGGCCCGGGTGTCGGTGTACGCCGACGACCCCGAGCGGACCTGCCACGCCGAGGCTCTCGTCCGCTGGAGCACCGCCGTGCCGACGGCACCCCGGATCGAACTTCCTCCGTACACGCTCGACGACACCTCGCACCCCGGCTATGCGGAAGGGCTGCTGTTCCACGGGCCGACGCTCGCGGGCCTGCGCAACGTCCTGGAGGAGCACGACGACCGCCTCGTCGTCGTCGCGAAGATGCCCGCCCCGCCACTCGCGCACGGCGCGTACGCGGCCCGCCTCCACAGCCCGGCGCTCGCCGATCTGCTGCTCCAGAGCGCCCTGATCACCCTGCGCCGCGACCCCCGGGACGGCCGCTGGCCGATACCCGTCGCCGTCGGGCGCGTGGAACTGTTCTCCCCTCTGCCCGACGACGCGCCGTTCGTCGTCCGCACCGACGTCCGGAAGCGGGGGCCCGGTGTGTTCTCGGACGTCGACATCACGGCGTGCGCGCCGGACGGGCGGGTGCACCAGAGGTGGAGCGGCGTGAGGATGCTCTGGGCGGAGCTGGGCGACGTCGTCCATGCCGCCCGCGGCCCCTTCGACGCCCGGGACTGAGCGGAGCGGGACGGTGGAAGAGGCTGCGGAAGAACTCTCCTTCGAAGGGCTCCCGTTGGCCGGGCCCACGCCCGCCGGCCCGCTCGCCTCCGCGCCCGCCAGGATCGCCGGACAGGTGCAGCGGGCCCACGCCTCCGTACTCGAAGCGCACCGGGCCATCGCCGTCCGGCTCCTCTCCCGGGCCGTTCCGCCGGAAGCGTCCGCGCCGCCCGGACGTCCGGTGACACCCCCTGACCCCCGCCCCCTCGCGCGGACCCCGGTCCGCCACCTGACCGCGGCCGACCTCGACGCCCTGGCCCGCGGGGACATCGCGGAGGTCCTCGGCGCGGCTTTCGACCAGAGCGGACTCCCCGACACCGTACGCCCCGCCCGCTGGACGGCCCGGCAGCTGCGGGACGTCACCGTCGTCGACCCCCGTGGCGGGCGGCACGCGCAGGGGCGGCTGCGGGCGGCCGCGCGGCTGGAGCGGGGACCGGGGGCCCTGGCCTCGGCGGTCAGGGAGGCCCTGCGGGCCTACGCCTTCCACCAGGGCCTCCACCTGTGCGTGCTGGGCGCCCGGCTGGTGCCGCTGCCCGAGGGGGCCGAAGTCGTCGACGGGGAAGCGCCGTCCGGGACGGAGCTGCTCCTCGACATCGAGGTGCGGCAGGTGGGCATGGTCCCCCGGCCGTACATGGTCGCCGACTGCCGCGCCACCTCGGGCGGGCACCCGGTGGCCCGGCTGAGCGATGTCGGTATCGCGCTCCACGAGACACCGGGCACCGACCTGTCCGTGGCGGGGGAGGGCGGCCGCTGCCGCAAGGCCGCGAGCGGCGCGCGGACCGTCGGCCACGAACTGCACATGGCCCACGCAGCGGAGGGGGACTCCGCCCTGCTGAGCCCGCGGGTCGCCGCCGCTGGGGTCACCGCGCCCGTCCGCCCCCGCCTGCCCCGCGGTGACCTGCTGATGCTGGCCCGCGTCGTCGAGATGTGCGACACGTGGCGGGAGTACGCACCGGGCAGCGCGGCCACCTTCGAGTACGACGTGCCCGAGGACCCCTGGTACGTCCGCGAGAACCACGGCAGCATGCCGCAACTCGCCTTCATGGAAGCCGCGTTGCAGGCCGGGGGAGCGTTCGGCGGGATGCTCGGCGGCCTGGGCGAGCACCCCGGCCAGGGCTTCTCCTGCCGCAATCTGGAGGGCTCCGCCCGCCTGCTGCGCCCGCTCGACCCGCGCGGGACGACCATCGAGCAGCACGTCTCCCTCCGCTCGCACTCGCCCCTGCCGGGCGGCTTCCTGCACCGCTACGGCTTCGAACTCCGCTGCGGCGGCGAGCCCTTCTACTCCGGCGAGACCGTCCACGGCTACCTCACCGCCGAACTCCTCGCCCAGCAGAAGGGCCTGGACGGCGGCCGGTACGTACCACCCTGGCTGGACCGGCAGCCCGCCGCACCGGCCGGCCTCCTGCGCCTCGACCTGCGGGGCGACGCACGCCTGGGCAGCGGCCGCCTGGCCCTGCTGGAGGACACCGTCGTCGTCCCCGGCGGCGGCACGCACCGCGCGGGCTACGTCCTGACCGACAAGCCGGTCCGCCCCGACGACTGGTTCTTCGACCACCACTTCTTCCACGACCCCGTCATGCCGGGTTCCGCCGGGGTGCAGATGCTCCACCAGGCCGTCCACGCCTACGCCCTGCACACCGGCCTCACCCGCCACCTGCGCCGCCCCGTCTGCCGCGTCGCGGCCGGCGAGGAACTGCGCTGGTCCTACCGCGGCCAGATCCTGCGCCACCACCGGCGGGTGCGCGGCGAGGTCCACATCCGCGCCGTCCGCCGGGACGGCGACCGCCTGACGCTGTGCGCCGACGGCAGCGTCTGGCGCGACGACCTGCGCATCTACCGGGTCGACAACATCGCCGTCGAGATCAGCGAGGCGGCCGGCCGGAAGGAGCCGACGTCATGACCCCGCGCCACGACCCGGACGGAGTGTACGCGACGCTCGCCGCGCTCGACCGGCCCTGCCACATCCTCGGCAGCGCGGGACGCGTGGGCGCCACCCACCAGCCGCCCGCGAGCGGCGCGACGCTGCTCGCCTCCGTCGGCCCGCTGCCGCCCGAGCGGCTCGGCTCGGCCGCCTTCCGGGCCCGGCACGGCGTCCGCTACGCCTACATGGCGGGCTCCATGGCCGGGGGCATCGCCTCCGAGGAACTCGTCATCGCACTGGCCCGCGCCGGACACCTCGCCTCCTTCGGCGCCGCCGGGCTCCCCCCACCGCGCATCGCCCGCGCCCTGGAACGCCTGGAGCGCGAACTGGGGCGCGCGGCCACCCCGTACGCCTGCAACCTGATCCACAGCCCCATGGCACCCGCCATGGAACGCCACTGCGTCGACCTGTGCCTGCGGTACGCCGTCCGCTGCGTCGAGGCGTCCGCCTTCGTCCGGCTCACCCCCGACCTGGTGCGCTACCGCCTGGCCGGGCTGCGCCCCGACGCGGCCACCGGCGCGCGGGCCGGGAACCGGCTGATCGCCAAGGTCTCCCGGCCGGAGACCGCCGAGCCGTTCCTGCGCCCGGCGCCCCGGGAGCTCGTCGCCGACCTCGCCGACCGCGGCCTGATCACCCCGGAACAGGCGGACCTGGCACGCCACGTCCCGATGGCCGACGACATCACCGTGGAGGCCGACTCCGGCGGGCACACGGACCGCCGCCCCCTCGCCGTACTGCTGCCCGTCGTCGAGCGGCTGCGCGACCGCGTCACCCGTGAGAGCGGCCGGCCCTGGTCCGTGGGCGTCGGGGCGGCGGGCGGCATCGGCAGCCCCCAGGCCGCGATGGCCGCCTTCGCCCTGGGCGCCGACTACATCGTCACCGGCTCCGTCAACCAGGCCACCCTCGAAGCGGGCACCTCGCCCGGCGTCAAGGCCCTGCTCGCGCAGGCGGGCATCGCCGACTGCGTCATGGCACCCTCGGCGGACATGTTCGAACAGGGCGTGCAGGTGCAGGTCCTGGGCCGGGGCACCATGTTCGGCGGCCACGCCGCCCGCCTGTACCGCCTCTACCGCGACCACGAGGCCCTGGACGACATCCCCGCCGCGGAGCTCGGCCACCTCGAACGGCGCCTGCTGCGCCGCCCCTTGGCGGACGTGTGGCGGGAGACCGCCGGCTACCTCGGCGAACACGATCCGGACGGGCTCCGCCGCGCCGAGCGCGACCCCCGGCACCGCATGGCGATGCTCTTCCGCTGGTATCTCGCCATGGCCTCACGCTGGGCCGTCTCCGGGGACGACGAGCGGCGCGGCGACTGGCAGATCTGGTGCGGCCCCGCCATGGGCGCCTTCAACGCCTGGACCGCGGGCAGCGCTCTGGCCGACCCCGCCCGCCGTACGGTCACCGCCGTCGCCGGCCACCTGATGACCGCCACCGCCTTCCACGCCCGCACCGCCCAACTGCGCCTCTCCGGCCTGCGGCTGCCGCCCGCCTGCGCCGCGTACCGGCTGCCCGCGTGAGCCGGAGGGAATTTGGCGCGACACCAGGTCACGGACCCACCCGGGCGCCACGTAACGTAAGGAGTCCCACCAGGCCCACGGAGGTGTGCCCATGCCGCAAGCCGACCCCGGTCTCTTCGGACCCTCCTCCGTGGCCTGGCAGTTGCACGGCGACCCGATGATGTGGATCGCCGGGGTCCGCGCGCTGTGGCTCCAGGCGCTGCACCCGAGGGCGGTGCGCGGGGTCACCCAGAATTCAGACTTCAGACAGGACTCCTGGGGCCGGCTGCGGCGGACCGCGAACTTCGTGGGCACCACCATCTACGGGACCACGGAGGCCGCCGAGTGCGCGGGCGCGGCCGTGCGCGGGATCCACCGGCGGCTGTCGGCCGTCGATCCGGACACCGGCGAGCGCTACGGCGTCGACGACCCGGAGCTGCTGCTGTGGGTGCACTGCGCCGAGGTCGACTCCTACCTCCAGGTCGTCCGCCGCTCCGGCATCGCGCTCACCGGCGCCCAGGCCGACGCGTTCCTGGCCGAACACCGCGTCTCCGCCCGCCTCGTGGGCCTCGACCCCGACAGCGTCCCCGCCACGACAGAAGAGATGGCGGCGTACTTCGAGAAGACGCTGCCCACCCTGGCCCTCACCCCCGAGGCCCGGGAAGTGGACGCGTTCCTGCGGCGGCCCCCGGTGCGCCCCCTGCTGGTACCGGCGCGCGAACTGTTGTGGGGGCGCGTGGTGGCGCACCTCGCGTACGGGGCGCTCCCCGTCTGGGCGCACGAGCTCTACGGGCGCCCCGCTCCGCCCGGCCCGGCCGTCACCCGCCACCTGCGCCTCGCGGGTACCGTACTGCGCGGAATTCCCTCCACTGTGCGGTGGCAACTTCCGCCCAAGCACATTCTCGGGGCGGTGGGCAGGCTGGGGCCCGGTACCCGTCCTTCCTCCTCCCGGCTGCAAAGACGGGCCGCCATACTGGACGGGCCGGGAGGGGCACAGCGACGCGACGGGGGCGGCGGCGAGGGATGGCGGAATCCAGGCTGATCCAGGGCCGGTACCTGCTGCTCGACCGGATCGGGCGGGGCGGCATGGGCGAGGTGTGGCGGGCCCGGGACGAATCGCTCGGGCGGCAGGTGGCCGTCAAGTGCCTCAAGCCGATGGGGCCGCAGCACGAGCCGTCGTATCTGCGGGTGCTGCGCGAGCGGTTCCGGCGCGAGGCGCGGGTCGCGGCGGGGCTCCAGCACCGCGGCATCACCGTGATCCATGACTTCGGCGAGTCCGACGGGGTGCTGTTCCTGGTCATGGAACTGCTCGACGGCCGCAACCTCAGCGAGCTCCTGGAGGACAACAAGCAGCACCCGCTGCCCGTGCCGGAGGTGATCGGGATCGCCGAACAGGTCGCCGCCGCCCTCGCCCACACCCACCGGCAGGGCGTGGTGCACCGTGACCTCAAGCCCGCCAACATCATGCGGCTAACCGACGGCACCGTGAAGATATGCGACTTCGGCATCGCCCGCCTCGGGCACGACATCGGCTTCTCCTCCCGCCTCACCGGTACCGGCATCGCCATGGGCACCCCCCACTACATGTCGCCCGAGCAGATCGGTGGCGGGCAGGTCGACCACCGCAGCGACCTCTACTCGCTGGGCTGCGTGCTGTACGAGATCGCCACCGGCGTGCCGCCGTTCGACATGGACGACGCGTGGGCCGTCCTCGTCGGCCACCGCGACACCCCGCCCACGCCGCTGCGCGAACTCCGGCCCGAACTGCCCGAGGCGTTCGAGCGGATCGTCCTCGACCTGCTCGCCAAGGCCCCGGACAGCCGCCCGCCCGACGCGGGCGTCCTCCACGAACGGCTGCTGGAGCTCGCCCTGGCCGGGCACACCGGCGCCGGGCCCCGCACGCTCCCCGAACTCCGGCCGCGGCCCCTCCGGGCCTCGGTGCGGCTGCCCGAACCACCCCGGCTGCCCGGCTGGGCGCGGAACATGACCACCGGCTCCAAGGCGACCGGCCCGGGGCTCCTGCCCGACCCGCCGCCCGACCCCGCCGCGTCGCTCACCGGCATGTGGACCGGCCCCGCGGCCGGGGACGGCGGCGGCGCGGGGGAGAGCGCCGCGGCGGGGGAGGGCGCCGCCACCGCGCCCGAACCGTCCCCGGAGCTCGTCGCCGGCCTCATGACCCGCCATCAGGAGGCCCTGCGGCTCGGCAGGCTGGGCCGCTGGACCGAGTCCGGCGCGGCGCACCACGACGTCGCGGCCGAGCGCGAGCGCGTCCTCGGCGCCGACCACCCGGACACGCTCGCCAGCCGCTACGAGGCCGCGTTCACCCTCAGCAGGCAGGGCCGCCCGGCCGACGCGCTGCGCGAGTACGCCCGCGCCGCCGCCGGACGGGAGCGCGTCCTGGGCCCCGACCACCCGGACACGCTCGCCGCCCGCCAGGAGACCGCGTACGTCCTCGGGCAGCTCGGCAGGCACTTCGAGGCCCACGAGGTCTACGCCGCCGTGCTCGCCGCCCGGGAGCGCACCATGGGCCCCGACCACCCCGACACCCTGCGCTGCCGCCACAACCTCGCCTTCAACCTGGGCCGGCTGGGGCGTCCGGAGGAGTCGTACCGCATGGCCCGCGAGGTCGCGGACGCCCGCGCCCGGGTGCTGGGCGCGAGCCACCCCGACACCCTCGTCACCCGCTACGAGGTCGGCTACGCCCTCGGCCAGCTGAACCGCTGGACCGAAGCGCTGCGCACCTACCGCGAGGTGGCCGCCGCACGGCAGCGCACGCTCGGCGCCGAGCACCCCGACACGCTCGCCGCCCGCTACGAGGCCGGGATCTGCCTGGGCCGCCTGGGGCGCAGCACGGAGGCGCTGCACCTCTTCCGCGAACTCGTGGACGAGCGCACCCAGGCACAGGGCGAGGAACACCCCGACACCCTGCGCGCCCGGCACTGCCTGGGCGTCAACCTGGGGCGGCTCGGGCGCTGGGAGGAGGCGCTCGCCGAGGCCCGCGACGTCTGCGCGATCCGCGAGCGGATGCTGGGCGGCGACCATCCCGAGACCCTGGTGAGCCGCCGGGAGATCGCGGTCGCCCTCGGCTGGCTCGGGCGCTGGACCGAGGCCCTCGCCCGCTACCGCGAGGTCGCCCAGGCCCGTCAGCGGGTGCTGGGCGCCGACCACCCCGACGCGCTCACCAGCCGCAACGACGAGGCCCACTGCCTGGAGCAGCTCGGCCGCTCCACCGAGGCCGTCGAGCTCTACCGCCAGGTCGCGGCGCTGCGCCGGACCCGTGCCACACGGGGGCAGCAGCAGGGGAGATGAGCCGCCCCGCAATTATCTGACGATGCATCAGAAAACCTCTTCCCTCGACCGGCCCGCTGCGGCATCCTGCCGCCCATGCGGACGGAGCTGAGCCAGCGCCTGGGAATCGAGCACGCCGTCTTCGGCTTCACCCCCTTCCCCGCGGTGGCCGCGGCCATCACCCGCGCCGGGGGGCTCGGCGTGCTCGGCGCCGTACGCTACGCCGACCCCGGCGCGCTGAGGCGCGACCTCGACTGGCTGGCGGAACACACCGACGGCAAGCCGTACGGGCTCGACGTCGTCATGCCCGCGAAGAAGGTCGAGGGGGTGACCGAGGCGGACGTCGAAGCCATGATCCCGGACGGCCACCGGCGCTTCGTCGCCGAGACCCTCGCCCGGCACGGCGTCCCCGAACTCGCCGAGGGCGAGCGCTCCGGATGGCGGATCACCGGCTGGATGGAGGAGGTCGCCCGCGCCCAGCTCGACGTCGCCTTCGACTACCCCCTCGCGCTGCTCGCCAACGCCCTCGGCGCGCCGCCCGCCGACGTCGTCCGGCGCGCCCACGACCGCGACGTCCTCGTCGCGGCCCTCGCCGGGAGCGCCCGCCACGCGGTCCGGCACCGGGACGCGGGCGTCGACGTCGTCGTCGCCCAGGGGTACGAGGCGGGCGGCCACACCGGCGAGATCGCGACCATGGTGCTCACCCCGGAGGTCGTACGCGCCGTCGACCCGCTGCCCGTGCTGGCCGCCGGTGGCATCGGCAGCGGCGAACAGATCGCCGCGGGCCTCGCGCTCGGCGCGCAAGGGGTGTGGCTGGGCTCCCTCTGGCTCACCACGGAGGAGGCCGGCCTGCGTTCACCCGCGCTGGTCGCCAAGCTCCTCGCCGCCGGATCGGGCGACACGGTCCGCTCCCGGGCCCTCACCGGGAAACCGGCCCGCCAGTTGCGCACCGCCTGGACCGACGCGTGGGACGCCCCCGACGGCCCCGGCCCCCTGCCGATGCCCCTCCAGGGCCTGCTCGTCGCGGAGGCCCTCTCCCGCATCCAGAAGTACGAGGCCGAGCCGCTGCTCGGGACGCCGGTCGGACAGATCGTGGGCCGGATGAACGAGTGCCGCAGCGTCCGCGCCGTCTTCGACGACCTGACATCGGATTTCGAGCGGGCGGTCACCCGCCTGACCCGCATCGCCGCCCCGGACCCGGTCCCCGAACGCCAGCAGGGCTGAATGCGCCCGCAGCTTGCGGACCACGGCCCGCGAAATCCAGCCCGTCCGGCGTTCGAGGACGCGGCCGCAGGCGGCGAACAGGCCCGCAAGTCTCGGACCACAGTCCGCACATCCAGCCCGTCCGGCGATTGAGGACGCGGCCGCAGGCCGCTCCCGCCGCAGGCGGCAAACCGGCCCGCAGCCGGAGAAGCACGGAGAAGCACGGAGGAACCACGGAGGAGCACCCACATGCCGCACCCACCCAAAGGTTTCTGGGCCCAAGCCACCGCCGACCCCGACCGCACCGTACTGATCACCCCCACCGGACAACAGCGCACCGCCGGTCAACTCCACGCGAAAGCCAACCAATTGGTGAGAGGCCTCCGCGCCGCCGGACTCCGCCGGGGCGACTCCTTCGCCACCGTCCTCCCCAACGGTGAGGAACTCCTCACCGCCTGGCTCGCCGCCACCCAGGCCGGTCTCTACCTCGTCCCCGTCAACCACCACCTCGTCGTACCCGAAGTCGCCTGGATCGTCGCCGACTCCGGCGCCAAGGCGCTCATCGCGCACGAGCGGTTTGCCGCCACCGCGAGCGCCGCCGCCGACGAGGCGGGGCTCCCGGCCGCCGGCCGCCACGCCGTGGGGGACATCCCGGGCTTCCGCCCGTACGAGGGACTGCTCGCGGACCGCCCCGGCAGCCCACCCCCCGACCGCACGCTCGGCTGGGTCATGAACTACACCTCCGGCACCACCGGCAGGCCCCGCGGCATCCGCCGCCCCCTCCCCGGAAGGCCGCCCGAGGAGTTCCACCTCGGCGGATTCCTCGGCATCTTCGGCATCAAGCCGTTCGACGGCAACACCCACCTGGTGTGCTCGCCGCTCTACCACACGGCCGTCCTCCAGTTCGCGGGCGCGTCCCTGCACCTCGGGCACCGGCTGGTGGTGATGGACAAATGGACGCCCGAAGAGATGCTGCGCCTCATCGAGACCCACCGCTGCACCCACACGCACATGGTCCCCACTCAATTCCAGAGGCTGTTGGGGCTGCCCGAGCGCATACGGGCCGCGTACGACGTCTCGTCCATGCGGCACGCCGTCCATGGGGCCGCGCCCTGCCCCGAGCACGTCAAGCGGGCCATGATCGCCTGGTGGGGGAGCTGCGTCGAGGAGTACTACGCGGCCAGCGAGGGCGGCGGCGCCTTCGCCACCGCCGAGGAGTGGCTGAAGAGGCCCGGCACGGTCGGCCGGGCCTGGCCCATCAGCGAACTCGCCGTCTTCGACGACGAAGGCCGCCGCCTGCCCGCCGGCCGGCTCGGCACCGTCTACATGAAGATGACCACCGGCGGCTTCGCGTACCACAAGGACGACGGCAAGACCCGCGGGAACCGCATCGGCGACTTCTTCACCGTCGGCGACCTCGGGCTCCTGGACGAGGACGGCTACCTCTTCCTCCGCGACCGCAAGATCGACCTGATCATCTCCGGCGGGGTCAACATCTACCCCGCCGAGATCGAGTCCGTGCTCCTCGCCCACCCCGCCGTCGCCGACGCCGCGGTCTTCGGCGTCCCGCACGACGACTGGGGCGAGGAGGTGCGCGCCGTCGTCGAGCCCGCCGACGGACACGCCCCGGGCGAGCGCCTGGCCGGCGAACTCCTCGCCCACTGCGCGCACCACCTGGCGGGCTACAAACGCCCCAAGTCCCTGGAGTTCATCGCCACGATGCCCCGGGACCCCAACGGCAAGCTCTACAAACGACGGCTGCGGGAACCGTACTGGCAGGGCCGGGGACGCGCGATGTGATCACCGTCCGCGGGCCCGCTCGTCCACGACCCGGCTGAGCTTGCCCGCCGACCGTTCGAGGGTGCCCGGGTCCACGATCTCGGCGCCGACCGTGACACCGATACCGTCCTTCACCCGGCGGACGATCTCCCGCGCGGCCACCGCCCGTTGCTCCGCCGTCGCGTCCGGCCGCGCCTCCGCCCGCACCGTGAGCCGGTCCGACCGTCCCTCGCGGGTCAGCCGCAGCCGGAAGTGCGGGGCCACGCCCGGCACGGCCAGCACGATCTCCTCCACCTCGCCCGGGAAGAGGTTGACGCCCCGGAGGATGATCAGGTCGTCGCTGCGCCCGGTGATCCGCTCCATCCGCCGGAAGACCCCGGCCGTGCCCGGCAGCAGCCGGGTGAGGTCACGGGTGCGGTAGCGGACGACCGGCATGGCCTCCTTGGTGAGCGAGGTGAGCACCAGCTCGCCGCGCTCGCCCTCCGGCAGCACCACGCCCGTGACGGGGTCCACGATCTCCGGGTAGAAGTGGTCCTCCCAGAGGTGCGGCCCGTCCTTCGTCCCCACGTACTCCTGTGCCACGCCCGGCCCCATGACCTCGGACAGCCCGTATATGTCCACCGCGTCGAGCGCGAACCTCTCCTCGATCTCCCGGCGCATCCCCTCGGTCCACGGCTCCGCCCCGAGGATGCCGATCCGCGGCGAGGCGGAACGGGGGTCGACGCCCTGGCGCTCGAACTCGTCCAGCAGCGTGAGCATGAACGAGGGCGTCGCCATGACGACCTCCGGACGGAGGTCCCGGATCAGCCGGACCTGACGCGCCGTCATCCCGCCCGACGCGGGGATCACCGTGCAGCCGAGCCGCTCGGCACCGTAGTGCGCCCCCAGCCCGCCGGTGAACAGCCCGTATCCGTACGACACATGCACCTTCTGGCCGGGCCTGACCCCCGCCGCCCGCAGCGAGCGCGCCACGACCTCCGCCCAAGTGTCGAGGTCCCGCCGGGTGTAGCCGACGACGGTCGGCGTCCCCGTCGTACCGCTGGACGCGTGGATGCGGCACAGCGCCGACTCCGGCACGGCGAGCATCCCGAAGGGGTGGTTCTCGCGGAGATCGGCCTTCGTGGTGAACGGGAACCGCGCGAGATCGGCGAGCGTACGGCAGTCCTCGGGGCGGACGGCGGTGGCGTCGAAGGCGCGCCGGTAGAAGGGGACGCGGTCGTAGACGCGCCGCAGGGTGCCGCGCAGGCGCGCGAGTTGCAGCCCTCCGAGCTCGGCCCGTGACATCCGCTCCGCTGCCTCCGCCATAGCCGGGATCTTCCCCAGCCCCGCCCCTCCCCGAAACCGGCGCGTTCGGATCACGCGCCCGGCGCCGGAGCCCGGAACGGCTCAGAACTCGATCTCGAGGTCGACGTTGCCCCGGACCCTGATCTTCTTCCGTTCCGTGCCGGGGAATTGTCTGCCGTCGTCCCTCTTTTTCTTGATGGAGAACTTGTCGCCGACCCTGTCCCACTGACTGATCTTGAACTGGGGGATCTCGTACTTGTCGATCATGTCGGTCTCCAGGCCCCGGAGGACGGTGATCGCATCGTTCTTGCTGTGGGTCCTCAGATAGGTGTCGAGGTTCCCGTCGAGGGCCTTCAGCCGGTTGAACCGGTCCTTCGTGATGATCGGTTCACAGCCGGATTCGAACTTGTCCTCGGGGTCGTCGCTCCGGTTCTCCTTCTTCGGTCCGACGAACGCGTTTCCCGGGGCCGTACCGTAGATCAGGGTGAAGTTGTCCCACCCTTCCCCGGGAATCGACTTCTTCGGATCGTGCGTGTAGGTGGGGAGTTGTCGGAGCAGCGCGATGATGTTATCGCGGTCCCAGTCGGTCAGGGTCGTTCGGTAGTCGGGAAACCTGGCGGCCATGCGGTCGGCCATCCGCTTGACTTCGGCGATGCGATCCGGATATTCGATCAAATCGTTCCAGAAGGCGGCCAACTTGTGGTACGGAACAACGTGATGCCACACCAGCTCGATGCCGTCGTACCTTTCGAGGGGCGGATAGGGAGGAATCCGCGAGCCTTTCTTCATGGACAGGTCGCGCGCTTCCCTCTTGGAACCGATCATGTCCTTCTCCTTCGGCTCTTCGCCATGGGCAGGGCGAAGATGTGCAGTGCCCCATTGCCGCAGGAAGCGATCCAGGGGCCGGTCCGGCTGATGTCTCCGTTCTGTACGGTGACCCGGTAGCGGAACCGGGCCGGGAAGCCGGGGGCGTCGGGGAAGACGATCCAGCGGCGGGCCCGGTGGTCCTTGTCGCCCTGCCACCGGAATTCGGCGCAGTGCGTTCCGTCAGGATTTCCCGACGCGTCCAGCGCTTCGAGACGGACCCGCACCGTCTCGTTCTTTCCGACTCTCCGGTGGAGGAGGATCGGATGGACATCGAGATGCCGCACCATGGTGACCGATACATCGATCGCGGCGTCGTTGAGCAGCGCGCCGTTCGGGCCCGGGTCGATGTCGATCTCCTCTGCGTCGTTCTGCACGACGCAGAGTTCGCCGCTCGCCTCCGCCCCGGGCCGCAGTTGCACCCGGCGTTTGACGAAGGTCCGGTCCGAGGTCCAGTCCGGCGGTGGGTCGGCGATCTCGTCCTTGGACTTCTGGGTGGTGCGGTAGACCCATGTCCCGGGTTCTCCGCCGGCGCCCGACGGGCGGGGGAAGGCCCGGCCCTCCCAGAGGATCTTTCCGGTGGTGTCCGGGTAGCCGCAGCAGGCCGAGACGGAGGCGACGGCCGGGTTGTCGTGGGCGATGACCGGCCGGAAGACCCGTTGCAGGGTGTGGGCCGTGTCATCGGGATAGTGGCTGAAGAAATAGGTGGCGGGCTCGGCGCGGATCTCCTCGAACTCCGTGGAGAAACGGGTCGAGACACCGATCGGCCGGAGATAGCGGAAAGCGCCCTCGGCGACGCTGTTCAGCTCTGGGTCGGGCGGATCGGCCGGCGCGACCCGCCAACTGGTGCCCCAGGGGTTCGGCGGCCCGTCCGCGTCGGTGGCCAGGGCCGTGGGCGCATGGCCCGCCCCCTCCAGCACGGCGGCGCGGGCGAGTTCGAGGAACCGGCCGTCCGCGCAGCCGGAGTGCCGGAGCAGATTCCGCACGAATCTGCTGTCGTCCGGCACGGTGTGGTCGGGGACGCAGTCGACCGTGAGATCACCCGCCGTACGCAGTCGCTCCAGGGCGCTTCCGATCCGGTCGAGGGTGATGTCCCGGTCGGCGCCCCTGGTCTCCTTCAGGAGCTCCGCGCGGACCGCGGGCCAGTTCCCACGCAGGGAGAAGCTGTCGGTGGGGGCGATGAATTCGATGCCCAAAGTGCGGTTCACTGTGAGGGGTTCGGCGTTCTCCACGACCGCCCGGTGGAACAGCTCCGTGTAGTGCTTTCCCATCAGCGTGGTGTACGTACGGCGGTCCTGCACGGTGATCGGCCCGGTGTCGGCGCCCTGCTTCTCGCAGTACCAGGGATCGGCACCGGTCAACCGGCGGACGACATGCTGGGATTTCACCCCCGTTCCGGAGAGCGTGGTGTGGGTGAAATGGAAGGTCAGCGGAATGTAGGCCTCCGACCACCAGGACGCCGTCCCCCAATAGGGGTCCGATATGGTGGAGTCCATATAGAGCTTGTGGGTGGCGTTGTTGATGATCTCCTTCGGGATGTCGGCGGCGAGAGTGAACCGCACCGTTCCGCAGACGTCCTCCTGCGCTCTGCCACCCAGCCGGGCGTAGCGGGTGAAGGAGAAGTCGTACGGGCGCGGACCGGTGCCGTCCTTACGGGCCAGGTACAGCCGGTCGAGCATCCAGTAGAAGGTGGACACCTGGCAGCTCGATGTCCGCGTCGAATTCAGCACATCGGGATAGAAGACGAAGCGGTAGCCGTCGGTTTCGACGGTCCGTGCGCCGTCGACCTCGGTCGGCCCGCCCTGCCACTCCTCCACCTACTTCCGGCCCTTGAACCTGAACGTCACGCCCTGACCGTTCTTCTTGGGGATGACGGCCGCCAGCGTCGCCGTATTGGTGAACTTGTAGGCGGTCTCCCACTCCGAGCCCTCGTCGACATCGGTCACCTTGATCTTGTAGCGGAACCGCTTCCCGGTCCCGGGGGCCGGGCACACCACCCACCTGCGCGCGGTGTGGATGTTCGCCGGCTCGCAGAGGAAGTTCGCGGGGTCCCGGCCGACCGGCTTGTCGTCCTTGTCCACCGGTTCCAGGGTGAGTTCGGCGAACTGGTCGGCGGTGAGCCGGCCCATGAACCGGACGGTGACCGACATCAGCCTGTTGGACTCGGCCCTGACTTCGACGTCCTGGTTGAGGGGGGTGCCGTTCTCGCCCGGGTCGATCCTGAGTTCCGACTGGCCGCTGTCCAGCTGGGTGACGACGAACTGGTCGTTCGGGTCGGGCTCCTCGAAATGGATCACCCGCTTGACGAAGCTCCGGTCCGGTTCCCAGCCCGGGGGAGGGTTGACGACATCCTCCTTGCCCTTCTGGACGGTGCGGTAGACCCAGTGCTCCAGCGTCTCGTTCGGGGCCGGGCGGGTGAACACATGGGAATCCCAGAGGAGTTCACCCTTGACGTTCGGATAGCCGATCTGCACGGAGAGGCTGTTGTAGACGCCGGTGTTCCAGGCCGCGATCGGGATGCACACCCTGGCCAGCTTCTTCGGCCAGTCGTCCAGATAGACGACGGGGAAGTACTTCTTCTCCGCCTCGGCTCCCCCGGTCGCCATCTCCTGGAGCATGCCGTCCAGCGAGCTGGAGACCACATGCTTCTGGAAGTGGGAGAACTGGGTCTCCTCCCGATAGCTCAGCGTGAGCGTGGTCTCCTCGTACCCGGACTTGAGCGCCAGGGAGAAACCCCAGGGGCTGGCCCCCGACCCGGAGGACGAGGCTTCCGCGGCCGACTCCTTCACGGGGGCCGGCTCGAAGATGACACGCTGTGCCTCCTGCATGAATTTGTCGAGCAGCAGGTCGGACTTTTCTCTGAGGTAGTCGTCGATCTTGTCCGACCCCGGGAAGTTGCCGGCCGGGGTGATCTTGACTTCGATGTCGCCTGTTTTCCGGAGTTCGTCGAACCGCAGCTTGATGTCGGCCGTGGCCCAGAAGCCATGCGCGTTGGCATGCGTGGAGAAGTGGTGGTAGATGCTCTTCCACGCTCCCGAGATCTCCAGCTTGACCTTGGGTGTCCACATCTGGATCTGCATGACGGAACTGGCGAAGATGGGGCTCGTCGTGCTCCCTTTGAACCCCTGGTGGAGGATCTGCGCGGGATAGCTGCCGACCAGCGCCGAGAAGGCGTGCTCGGCCGCGGGGTCGATCGAGCCCGCTCCGGCGCCCTGGAGAACCCAGTACCAGTTGCCGATGTCGCCGTCCCGCTGGGGTGTGCCCTTCACCATTTTGTCGCGGTTCTTCTTCCCCAGATACCCGGAGGTACGCAGCTTGAGGGCACCGCTCTTCTCCTTCTCGTAGTACTTGTAACCCTCCGCTGTGAGCTTGGTGTTGGAGATCGAGGTGGTGTTGGACATCAGGAGCACGGGTGTGAAGAGGGGCGTGATTCCCTTGTGGTCCCAGAGCCCATGGGAGTGGCCCTTGGTCGCCTCGACGACCTTCTGCTGGGCTTCGGTCATCGCCGCCGCGGGGATCCTTCCGGTGGTGGTGAGACTGAGCAGCCCGCCCACGCTCTCCTTCGTCGCTTCCTTCTTCTCCTTCTTCTCGTCGCTCGCCACCCCGCCCACGAAGCGCAGCAGGCTGAACTTGAAGTCGCCGGTCTCGCCGTCTCGCCGGGCGATGGACAGCTGGCTGGGGACCCAGTAGAAGACGGGGCTCTTGCCTTCCTTGACCAAGTCGTAGTTGTTGGCATCCGGGTAGAAGCTGACGCTGTAGCCCTGGGCGGTCATGGTCTGAATTCCGCCGGCCATCGTGGGGCCGATGGGGTCCGTCATGGAGAAACACCTCACACCTGTCATGTGACAGTCCACAGGAACATCCGAAACGGAACGCCACAGCGCGAGGAGAAACGGCAGACGAAAGAGACTCGCGGAATTTCGGGCGAGGTCGGATAGGAAGATCGTGACAAGGGTGAGTGACGACCGCAACCCGGAGAGTGAGCCATGGAGGCATTGGCGACTGCGTGTGACGGCGGACTCTCGGGGTTCAGGACGGTGATCCCCCGCCACACCCGTCCGCGCCACACCCGTCCGTGCGCCGCCCGGACCCGCCGAGGACCGGGCGGCGCCCCGGCCCCGCCGGGCCGGCCGGTGTCAGGCGAAGACCCGCCCTGCGAAGCGCCGTTCGAAGCCGTCGCCCGCGTCGGCCGTGACGGTCACGTCGTACGCACCCGACGAGGGGACGGCGAGCGTCAGCTCGGTGCGGTCGCCCGCCGCGACAGCGGCGGTCGTGCCGTCCGAGACGGTGAAGGTGACACGGGTGCCCCCGCCGTTGGTCAGGAGGAGCCGCAAGCCCTGCGCGGAGGCCGTCACGGACGCCTCGGGGTGCGCCTTCGCGGCGTCGGACCAGGTGCGGACGTCGCCCTTGAAGCCGCGGAGGTAGCCGTCGGGGCCGTGCAGGTCGACGTCGTACTTGCCGCCGCCGTAGGTGAGGGCGCTGAAGTAGTCGCTCGCGCCGCCGCCCACGGGGACGGTGTAGTGCCAGGCCTCGTAGGCCCGGTGGTTGACGGTGTAGGCGCTGAACCCGGCGCCCAGGGTGCCGGTGTTGACGACCTTGAACCAGAGGCGGTGGGTGGCGGTGTCGGTCCAGGACGTGGTGTCGAAGCCGTAGCCGGTCGGCCGGGCCGGGCGGGTGCCCTCCTCCTGGCCGGGACGCTGCGCGGAGGCGGGCGGCTTGGCCTCGGGCAGCGAGTGCTGCCGGTCGCAGGCCGCGACGAGGGCCGTGGTGTCCGGCAGGGCGGGGAAGGAGGCGTCCTTCGAGGCGAAGTCGAAGGCGCTCATCAGGTCGCCGCACACCGTGCGCCGCCAGGCGGAGATGTTGGGCTCCTTGACGCCCGTCCAGTTCTCCAGGAAGCGCAGCGGCGAGGTGTGGTCGAGCACCTCGGAGTGGACGTACCCGCCCCGGCTCCAGGGGGAGATCACGGTCATCGGGACGCGGGGCCCGAGGCCGATGGGCGAGCCCCCGATGAACTCGTCCGGCGTGCCGGACGGCGGCACCGGCGGGGCGACGTGGTCGAAGAAGCCGTCGTTCTCGTCGAAGTTCAGGAAGACGACGGTCTTCGCCCAGACCTCGGGGTGCGCGGCCAGCGACTCCAGGACGTACTTCGCGGTGTAGTCGGCGCCGTACGCGGGCGGGTAGGCCGGGTGCTCGGACTGCCGCTCGGGGGCGACGACCCAGCTCACGGCGGGCAGCGTGCCGTTCGCGACGTCCTGGCCGAAGGCGTCGGCGGAGCGCCGCTGCATGCCGTTGACGAAGAGCGGGGAGTCGGGCTTGGCGCTCTTGAACTGGTTGAACCAAGCGAGCGGGTTGTCGTCGTAGTTGTCCTGCTGCTGGTAGACCCGCCAGGAGATCCCGGCGGCCTCCAGCCGCTCGGGGTAGGTGGTCCAGCCGTAGCCCTTCTCGGAGTTGTCGGTGACCGGGCCGCCCTGTCTGCCGCCCGGGTCGATCATCCCCGTCCACTGGTAGAGCCGGTTGGGGTTGGTCGGCCCCTGCACGGAACAGAAGTACTGGTCGCAGATGGTGAACGCCTCGGCGAGCGCGAACTGGAACGGGATGTCGGAGCGCTGGTAGTAGCCCATGGTCCAGGCGCTCTTGGCGGGTATCCAGTTGTTGTACCGGCCGCCGTTCCAGGCGCTGTGCGTCCCGGACCAGCCGTGGTCCAGGTCGCGGACCCGCTGGGCGTCGGTGGCGGCCGTGTCCAGGTGCCAGGGCGTCAGCACACCGCCGCCGAGCGGCCCGAGCGAGGTCTGGCGCAGGACGTCGGAGCCGTTGGGGAAGCGCAGCAGCGAACGGTCCGCGAAGCCCCGCACGCCCTTGAGGGTCCCGAAGTAGTGGTCGAAGGAGCGGTTCTCCTGCATAAAGATCACCACATGCTCGACATCGTCCAGCGTGCCGGACGGCGAACTCGCGGCCATCGCCTGCTGGATCGGGAGCGGCAGGGCGCCGAACGCGGCGGCGGCACCGGTGCCGGCGGCCGCGCCGAGGAAACCACGACGGGACAAGGGGGTCATTGCGGACTCCTGGGGCCGGGGACGAGGAGGGGACGCGCCGATTGAAGGCCCGCGCGGCCACCGGCGCCCCAACGCGCGCGGAGTGCCCCGTGTCCACCGGGCGCACAGGAGATGTCCCGCGTCTCAAGACCTGGCAAAGGCGCTACGGGCCGCCGTCGCCGGACGCCACGGCCCGCGCCCAGCGGTAGTCCGCCTTGCCGCTGGGGGACCGCTCGATGCGGTCGGTGAGCACGACGCTGCGGGGCACCTTGTATCCGGCCAGCCGGGCGCGGCAGTGGGCCTGCAGCATGTCGAGGGTGAGCGGCCCCGCGCCGGGCCGGGGCTGGACGACCGCGGCGACACGATGCCCCCAGCGGGCGTCGGGGACGCCCGTGACCAGCACGTCGTACACGTCGGGGTGGGCCTTGAGGGCCTCCTCGACCTCCTCCGGATACACCTTCTCGCCACCGGTGTTGATGCACTGCGAGCCACGCCCCAGGACGGTGACCACACCGTCCGCGCCGACGGTCGCCATGTCCCCGAGCAGGACCCACCGTTCGCCCCGCGCGTGGAAGAACGTCTCCGCCGTCTTCACGGGGTCGTTGTAGTAGCCGAGCGGCACATGGCCGCGCTGGGCGACGCGCCCCACCGCCCCGGGTGCCACCGGCGCGCGCGTCACCGGATCGACCACGGCCGTGCGGTCGTTGACGCGCATGCGGAGGCCCCGGCCGCGGCCGTCCGTGGCGGTGCCGTTGAAGCCGGACTCCGACGAGCCGAAGTTGTTCAGCAGTGCCACATGCGGCAGGAGCGCCGTGAACTGCGCCCGCACGGTGTCCGAGAGGACGGCCCCCGAGCTGCTCACGCTGAACAGCGACGAGCAGTCGGTGCCCCGCAGCGGCCCCGCCAGTGCCTCCACCAGGGGCCGCAGCATCGCGTCACCGACCAGCGAGACACAGGTGACCCGCTCCTTCGCGACGGTGCGCAGCACCTCCTCCGGCACGTACTTGCGGTGCAGGACGACCTTCTGGCCGAAGTGGAAGGCGATGAACGCGGTGAGCGTGGACGTGCCGTGCATCAGCGGCGCGGTGGGGAAGAAGACGAGCCCCTCGCCGCCCGCCGCGACCCGCTCGGCGAGCTCCTCCGGCCGGCGCACCGGCTCGCCCGTCGGCGCACCGCCGCCGAGCCCGGAGAAGAAGAGGTCCTCCTGCCGCCACAGCACGCCCTTGGGCATCCCGGTGGTGCCCCCGGTGTAGATGATGATCCGGTCGTCGCCGGAGCGCGCCCCGAAGTCGCGCCCCGGAACGCCGGACGCCTCGGCGTCCGCGAAGGGGACGGGCCGGACACGGGGTTCGGGCGCGCCCTCGGGAGGGTCGCCGACCCGGACGAGGTAGCGGAGCCGGTCCGCCCGGGGGAGCGCGGCGGCCACCCGCGCGGTGAACTCCGCGTCGAAGACCAGCGCCGCCAGGTCGGCGTCCCGGTAGAGATAGGCCAGCTCCTCCGCCACATAGCGGTAGTTGACGTTGACGGGCACGGCCCGGAGCTTCAGGCACGCCAGGAGGGTCTGCAGATACTCGACCCCGTTGTAGAGGTGGAGCCCCACGTGCTCGCCGGGCCGGACGCCGCTGTCGCGGAGGTGATGGGCCAGCCGGTCGGCCGCCGCGTCGAGCCCCGCGTACGTCAGCCGCCGCTCGGCACCGCTCCCGGGGTGCTCGACGTGGACCAGGGCCTCGCGTCCGGGCACCGTGTCGACGACCGACTCGAAGAGGTCGGCGAGGTTCATCTCCATGCGTTCTCCTGCCCCTCGGCGCGCGGCCACGGCGTCCCGGCGGTCATTAGAGCGCCGGGGGGAACGGGTGGGAAGGGGAACCGGCCCATCAATCTGACGGGAAGTCAGAAAACTCTTGAAGTGCGGCCCCGCCTCCGCCACCCTGTTCTGCGTCGCCGGACAGGAGGACACCTCATGGGCGGGACCGCACACCTGAAGGTCGAACGCGTCGGAGCCACGCTGCTGCTCACCCTCGACCGGCCCGAGGCCAGGAACGCCCTCTCCCTGCCGATGCTGGTCGGGCTCCACGACGGCTGGGCGGAGGCGGACGAGGACGACGACATCCGCTCCGTCGTCCTCACCGGCGCGGGCGGGGCCTTCTGCTCCGGCATGGACCTCAAGGCGCTCGCCGGGCGGACCGCGGCCGACGATACCTTCCGGGACCGGCTGAAGGCGGACCCCGACCTGCACTGGAAGGCCATGCTCCGCCATTACCGCCCGCGCAAACCCGTCATCGCCGCCGTCGAGGGCCCCTGTGTCGCCGGGGGCACCGAGATCCTCCAGGGCACCGACATCCGCGTCGCGGGCGAGAGCGCCACCTTCGGCCTCTTCGAAGTGCGCCGCGGGCTCTTCCCCGTCGGCGGCTCCACCGTCCGCCTCACCCGCCAGATCCCCCGCACCCACGCCCTGGAGATGCTGCTCACCGGCCGCCCGTACACCGCCCGCGAGGCCGAGCGCATCGGACTCGTCGGCCGCGTCGTGCCCGACGGCACGGCCCTGGCCGCGGCCCTGGAGACCGCCGAGACCGTCAACGCCAACGGGCCGCTGGCCGTCGAGGCCGTCAAGGCGTGCGTCTACGACACCGAGGGGCTCGGCGAACGGGAGGCCCTCGCGCTCGAACTCGAACGCGGCATGCGCGTCTTCGACACCGCCGACGCGAAGGAAGGCACCCGCGCCTTCGCGGAGAAGCGCCCGCCCGTCTTCCGCCGCGCCTGACCAGGGGGAGCCATGTCCGAGATCCTCACCGCCCCCCTCGTCGTCGAATTCCCCTTCACCCGCTCCCTCGGACCCGTCCAGAGCGCCTTCCTCACCGGACTGCGCGAACGCGTCGTCCTCGGCGTCCGCGCCACCGACGGACGCGTCCTCGTCCCGCCCGTCGAATACGACCCGTTCACCGCCGCCGAGATCCGCGAACTCGTCGAGGTCGCCGCCACCGGCACCGTCACCACCTGGGCCTGGAACCCCGCCCCCGGCCCGCGACAGCCCCTGCCCACCCCCTTCGCCTGGGTCCTCGTCCGCCTCGACGGGGCCGACACCGCCCTGCTCCACGCCCTCGACGCCCCCGGCCCCGACGCCGTACGCACCGGCATGCGCGTCCGCGTCCGCTGGGCCCCCGACCGCACCGGAGCGATCACCGACATCGCCTGCTTCGAACCGTACGCGGGCGACGAACGGGACCGCGCGACACCGCACACGACATCGCATACGACGCCGCACACAGGGGAGTTCGACGACCCCGTCACCGGCATCACCACCCCCGCCCGCCTCGACTACACCTACGCCCCCGGCCGTGCCCAGAGCCGCCATCTGGCCGCGCTCGCCCGGCACCGCATCACCGGCGAACGCTGCCCGGTCTGCCGCCGCGTCTGCGTACCGCCCCGCGGCGCCTGCCCGGCCTGCGGCGTCGCCACCGAGGAAGAGGTCGAGGTCGGCCCGCGCGGCACCGTCACCACCTTCTGCGTCGTCAACATCAAGGCCAGGAACGCCGCGATCGACGTCCCGTACGTCTACGCCCACATCGCCCTCGACGGCGCCGACCTCGCCCTCCACGGGCGCGTCGCCGGCCTCCCGTACGACCAGGTGCGCATGGGCCTGCGCGTCGAGCCCGTATGGACCGAGGGCGCCCGCCACCCCGACCACTACCGGCCGACCGGCGAACCCGACGCCGCCTACGACACGTACAGGGAGCTGCTCTGATGCGCTGCCCCCGCGATGTGGCGATCGTCGCCTTCGCCCAGACCACCCACCGGCGCTCCTCGGAGGACGTGTCCGAGACCGAGATGCTCCTGCCCGTCCTGCGCGAGGTGCTCGACCGGACCGGACTCGCCCCGGGAGAGGCCGGCTTCACCTGCTCCGGTTCGAGCGACTACCTCGCCGGCCGCCCCTTCTCCTTCACCATGACCCTCGACGCGGTCGGCGCCTGGCCGCCCGTGGCGGAGTCCCACGTGGAGACGGACGGCGCCTGGGCGCTGTACGAGGCATGGGTCGAACTCCTCACCGGCGGCGCCGACACCGCCCTCGTCCACGCCTGCGGCAAGTCCTCCGCGGGCGACCTCGACGCCGTCCTCACCCGGCAGCTCGACCCCTACTGCGCCGCCCCGCTCTGGCCGGACCCCACCGCCCTCGCCGCACTCCAGGCACAGGCCCTCATCGACGCGGGCGAGTCCGACGAACAGGCACTCGCCGCCATCGCCGACCGCAACCGCACCGCCGCCCGCGCCAACCCGTACGCCCAGCTCCGCGGCCCCGTCCCGATGGGCGGCCGCCGCGTGGGCCCCCTGCGCACCGGCGACTGCCCGCCCGTCGGCGACGGCGCCGCCGCGGTCGTCCTCGCCGCCGGGGACACCGCCCGCCGCATGTGCGAACGGCCCGCCTGGATCCGCGGTCTCGACCACCGGATCGACCCCCAGGGCCTCGGCCTGCGCGACCTCACCGACGCGCCCTCCGCCCGGCTCGCCGCCGAACACGCCGGAGCCTTCGACGCATCCGTCGACACCGCGGAGATCCACGCGCCCTTCACCGCGCAGGAAGTGATCCTGCGCAAGGCCCTCCGCCTCGGCGACGACGTGACGGTCAACCCCTCCGGCGGCGCCCTGGCCGCGAACCCGGTCATGGCGACGGGCCTGATCCGCTTCGGCGAGGCCGCCGCCCGCATCCACCGCGGCGAGTCCCACCGGGCGCTCGCCCACGCGACCTCCGGACCCTGCCTCCAGCAGAACCTCGTCGGCGTGCTCGAAGGGGAGGGCCGATGACCGGCGAACCCGTGGCCGTCGTCGGCATCGGGCAGACGAAGCACGCGGCCGCCCGCAAGGACGTGTCGCTCGCCGGGCTCGTCCGCGAGGCCGCCCTGCGCGCCCTCGCCGACGCCGAACTGACCTGGGCCGACATCGACGCCGTCGTCCTCGGCAAGGCGCCCGACTTCTTCGAGGGCGTGATGATGCCCGAGCTCTACCTCGCCGACGCGCTCGGCGCCGTCGGCAAACCCCTCATGCGCGTGCACACCGCCGGATCGGTCGGCGGCTCCACCGCCCTCGTCGCCGCCAACCTCATCGCCTCCCGCGTCCAACGGACCGTCCTGGCCGTCGCGTTCGAGAAGCAGTCCGAGTCGAACGCCATGTGGGGCCTGTCCCTGCCCGTCCCCTTCCAGCAGCCCCTGCTGGCCGGCGCGGGCGGCTTCTTCGCCCCGCACGTACGGGCCTACATGAGGCGTACCGGGGCCCCCGGGTCCGTCGGCGCGCTCGTCGCCTACAAGGACCGCCGCAACGCCCTCAAGAACCCCTGCGCCCACCTCCACGAACACGACATCACCCTGGAACGGGTACAGGCGTCGCCCATGCTGTGGGACCCGATCCGCTACTCCGAGACCTGCCCGTCCTCCGACGGCGCCTGCGCGCTGGTCCTCACCGGCCGTGGCGGCGCGGCCCGCGCCCCGTACCCGCCCGCCTGGATGCACGGCGGCGCCATGCGCAGCGAACCCACCCTCTTCCCGGGCAAGGACTTCGTCTCGCCCCGCGCGGGCCGCGACTGCGCCGCGGCCGTCTACCGCCGGGCGGGCATCACCGACCCGCGCCGCGAGATCGACGTGGCCGAACTGTACGTCCCCTTCAGCTGGTACGAGCCGATGTGGCTGGAGAACCTCGGCTTCGCGGCCGAGGGGGAGGGCTGGAAGCTCACCGCCTCCGGCGCCACCGGACTCGACGGCGACCTTCCGGTGAACCCCTCCGGCGGGGTGCTCTCCACCAACCCCATCGGCGCCTCCGGCATGCTGCGCTTCGCCGAGGCCGCCCTCCAGGTGCGCGGCCGGGCGGGCGAGCACCAGGTCGACGGCGCCCGCAAGGCCCTCGGCCACGCGTACGGCGGGGGAGCGCAGTTCTTCGCCATGTGGCTGGTGGGGAGCGAGCCGCCCGACGGCTGAGGCCGGGCGCGGCCTGTCCGGCGCCCGCCGTGCTCGCTAGGGTGGGCCGCGACGACGACCGGGAGGAGCCACGGACGTGGCGAAGAGCACGAGGGAACGACCGGAACACGCTGTCAGGCCGGAGCTCGACCTCGCCAACGCCGCGTGGCAGCCGGGCAGTCGCGGTATCGGCGACGTCCAGATCGCTTTCGTCGAGGGCTTCATCGCCATGCGGCGCGGCCGGGCGCCGGGCGGCCCGGCCGTGGTCTTCACCCCGATGGAATGGCGAGCCTTCGTCCGCAGCGCCCGAATCGGCCGCTTCGACCACCCCCGCCCCCGGCCGTTCCCGTAACGCCGGACGGGCTGGACGGGGTGCCCGATCCAGCCCGTCCTGGGGGCACCTCCCGGCGTTAGCTGGGGGAGTTTGAGGACGCGCCCGAAGGCGCTCCCGCCGCAGGCGGCAAACGGCCCGCGGCCGAAGTGGAAGGGAACGGTCACCCCACCGGCGAGCCCTCCGCCAGGAGCCCGGCGTGGAAGCGCCGCGCCACCCCGGGATGCGCCCGCAGCCACCCCTTGATCTCATTGCGCCCGTACTCCGCGTACAACGGATTGGCGGAGTCCTGTGTGACCCCGGGCGCCCGGTCCGCGTACGGGAACGGCACGGGCTCGATCCGCGCGTCCAGCCGCGGGTTGTAGAAGAACGGCACGGAGTAGCGCTCCCGGTTCCCGGGCGGGCTCACCACACGGTGGTTGGTCGCCTTGAGGTAGCCGTTGGTCGCCACCTCCAGCAGCTCGCCGAGGTTGATCACGAACGCCCCCGGCATGGGCGGCACATCGCGGAACACCCCGTCGGCGCCCTCCACTTGGAGCCCCCCGACCTCGTCCTGGAGCAGCAGGGTCAGGAAGCCGTAGTCCTTGTGCGCGCCGACGCCCTGCGCCGCGCCATCGGGCGCGCTGCCGGGGTAGCGGACGAGCTTCAGGTGCAGGTGGGGGCGCTCGGCGAAGGCCTCGTCGTAGAAGGCGGGCGGGGCGCCGATCGCGGCCAGCAGCTCGTGCAGCAGCCGCTCGGCGACCGAGCTCAGCCGGTCGATCCAGTGCAGGGCGGCGGTCCGCAGCTCGGGCAGGGCGGCGGGCCACTGGTTCGGCCCTTCCAGCCACCAGTAGCCGGGCTCGTCCCCGGTGGGTATGCGGGGCGCGCGCTCGGCGCCTATGTCGATCTGGTCCCGCCAGTCCTGGCTGCCGCCGGTCCGCTCGTCACCGATCCGGGTGTAGCCGCGGAAATGGGGCGAGTTGAGGTTGCTGACGGCCAGCCGCTCCTCCTCGGGGAGGGCGAAGAACGCCCGCAGCGTGCGCATCAGTTCGGCGGTCTCGGACTCGGTGATCCCATGCCCGGTCAGGTGGAAGAAGCCCACGTCGCGGGCGGCGGCGTGCAGCGTCTCGTGGAAGACGGCGCGGTCGGCGGCGTCGCCCGAGGCGGCGGAGAGGTCGATGACGGGAAGCTTGTTGCTCATGAGGACATCCACTTGCGTGAAGGCCCGGTACGTACGGCGGTACGCCGGACGGCCGCGCGGCCGCCGCGGAGTACGCGGACAGGGCAGGCGGGGGGACCGGGAAGCGGCAGGAAGAAAGAAAGCAGGCCACGGCCCGGTAAAGCGGGCTGGGCGGGAGGAAGGTCAGCCGTAACGGCGACAGGACATGCTCGTGACGCGGAGGAGGTCCACGTGGCGGCGTTTCACGAGCATGGTCACGTTGCCCATCGTATACGACGCTGTAACAAACGGGCCGGGGCCGTCCGGCGGGCCGGGCAAAGGGGGACACAGGCCCATCCCTGCCCCAGTGGGCACAAGGGAAATCCCCCTTCCCCGGGGCCTTCGCGCCCGGGGAAGGGGGATCTCGGTCGAGCGGTCGCCGCTGTCAGCGGCCGTTGCCCGAACCGTTGCCCGACAGGATCGGGATCTCGTCGAGGATGTGCGACAGCTGCGCGTCGCCATCGTTGATCGTCGAGTTGTCGGTGCACTGCTGCTGGTTCTGCTGGGTGAGGATCGGAACGTCCTGGACACCGACGTTGATCAGTGCGATGAGCGACTGGAGGCCGATCTTGCCGATACCGAGACACGGCTTGTTGAGCGTGCCCTGGATCAGGCTCATCTGCGGGCTCTGCTCACCGCCGGTCTTGGTGTTGCCGTAACCGGTCTTGGAAGCGTTGCCGTTCCAGACGTCGCCGTCGTTGCCGATCGCCATCGCGGGGGCGGCGACGGTGCCGACCGCTGAAGCCGTCAGAGCGGCTGTGGCGAGAACCTTCTTGAGCACGTCCGTGCCTTTCGATTGCGCCTTCTCGGGAAGTGTCCTGAGTAACTCGACCTCATTTGCAGAGGTTTCGGACATTCACTCATTTGCGCCATCAGGCCGTCGGTCCGGAAATGCCGGGAGTGTCGCCGCTGTTCCAGGCAAAACCTCCGCTAATGGAATGCATTTGAGCGATGGCGGCGGAACAGTCCGCATATGCCTGGTAGCGTGCTGCGCGCGGCGGGTCTTCGGCCGTCAGCCCGCCCGGACGGCGCCCCCACAAGCCACGTCCGGGCGGGCTTTTGTGTCCGGGTGTGGCTTGTGGGGGGGGGCGCGATCACGTGCGTTTGCGCTCCGGTGCGAACGGCACCCCGCTCAGCAGCCCGCGCAGACCGACCGCCAGCGCCTCGCCGAGGAAGCTGACGCCGATGCTCAATTGGGTCGGCCGCGCCTCCTTGTGCATCCCCGCCTTGGCGGCGAGCAGCCCGAATCCGGCCATGACCAGGAACGAGACCACGAGGACGAGGAAGGTCCGTGCGGTGTAGCGCTGCCACAGCACCCCCTCCTTCTCGAACACGGCGATCGCGGAGCCGCGGAGCGCCCCGAACGCCACACCCAGGACGGCGCCCGCGCCCGCCCAGACGAAGTCCGTCCCTGTCAGCCCGTGGGCCTTGGTCAGGGATATGACGCCGATGCCGGTCAGGACGACCGGGGGTATCAGGAGGTCGCGGGCGTTGAGGGGCTCCCCCCGCAGTCGCTTGATCACCACGCCGATCGCCACCACGGCGATGATCCCCCCGAGCAGCCAGCCGTTCACTTCCCGCCCCCGTCTTTTTAGCTTGTGTGTGCCAAAAAGATATTAGCTTGACCGTGCTATAAAGGCCAGCATGCCGAAGATCGTCGACCCCGGGGCCCGCCGCCGCGCCGTGGCGGAGGCCGTGCTCCGCGTCGTGGGCAGGGACGGCCTGGACGCCGCCTCGCTGCGCAACGTCGCCGACGAGGCCGGGCTCGCCATCGGGTCCGTCCGCCACTACTTCACCGACCACGACGAGATGGTCATCTTCGCCATGGGGGAGCTCGCCGACCGTGTCGAGCGGCGCGTCCGGGCCCACGCGGACCGCATCCTCGCCGCGGCGCCGGCCGACCGCCGCGGCCCGGCCGAGGAACTGCTCACCGAGTTCCTGCCGCTCGACGAGGCGCGCCGCGAGGAGGCGGCGCTGTGGATCGCCTTCACCACCGCGGCCCGCACCCGGCCCGGACTCCGGCCGCGGGCCGTCGAGACGCAGGCGAACATGCTCGTCCTCCTGGACCGCGTCGTCCGCGGCGGGCAGGAGTCCGGCACCCTGCGGGCCGATCTCGACGTCGAGCTGGAGAGCCTGCGGCTCGCGGCCCTCGTCGACGGGCTCACGCTGCAGGCGGTGCTCGAGCCCCAGCGGCTGGCGGCGGATGTTCTTCTGCGGGTGCTGCGGCGTCATTTGGACGGGTTGAGGTAGGGCTCCGTCCGGGAGGTGCCCCCAGCGGCGGGAGCGCCCTGCTGGGGGTCCCCCCGGACGAAGTCTGGGGGAGCGTCCTCAATCGCCGGACGGGCTGGTTTCGCGGACCGTGGCGCTGAGTCCGCAGGCCCGTAGGCCCGGAACCACTTGCCGCGCAATTCAGCCCGTCCGGCGATTGAGGACACCGCGCGGAGCGCGGTCGGGGGACCGGGGGTCTTCCCAGGGTCACCACCGGGGGTCCACGACACGCGGCACGGCCCGCGGCACGTACCATGAGGGCATGTCGTTCCTCCGCCGCCGCAGCGCCGCCACGCCCACCGGGCCGGACTTCGACGTCCTCGCCATGGACCCGGGTGACTGGCCCGGCGATCTCGGAGCCGGTCTGCTGCCCGCGCCCGATGGCAGCTGTCAGGGCGTCTTCCTCCGCTACGACCTCTTCGGCGGGCGCGGCCCGGCGATGATCATCGGCAATCTGCCCGAGGGTTCCCCCGCCCGGGAGCTCGGCGAGGGCCAGGTGCCCTTCGAGGTGGCGCAGCTGCTGGTGGCCCTCGGCAACGACGAGCCGGTGCACGTGCTGGAGACCGAGGACATCCCGGTCATGCACGAGGACAACCTCCTGATCGTGCGGCGCCTGAAGTGCTCCGAAGGCCGCATCTCCTGCACCCAGTTCGACCGCAGCGACGGCGTCCTCGTCACCATCGCCAGCTGGGACCGCCCCATCACCGACGAGCTCTACCAGCTGCTCAAGCCGCTGCCCGCGGAGATGTTCCAGCAGGTCTGACCCCGTCGGACGCCCCGTCAGCACACAGGAGCCCGGTACGGAACCCCGTACCGGGCTCTTCGCCGTCCCGCGCCGTCAGCGGTTGGACGGCCGTACGGTCACGTCGGCGGCCTTGACGAAGGCCACCCGGTGGCCGAACTGGATCTCGTAGTACATGTCCTTGCCCCGTATCACCCGGTGACCCGCGGGGTCGAAGGTCTTCGACCACAGATACGCGCTCGGCGCCACCCCGCCCAGTACGTACGCCTGCCCCGCGAGCAGCTTGTACGGCAGCGGTGTCACGTCCTGCACCGGCACACCCGTCGGATACGCCGTCTTCTCCGGATAGGCCCGCCCGTACACCGGGACCTCGTTCGCCCCCGGCCTCGGAGTGACCACCCGGCCAAAGGCGTTGACCGCGGTGGGCTGCCACCAAGGGTTGCGGAACCAGGCCTTCTGTCCCAGGTACCAGATCGCGGTCCACGGACCGTGGCGGTCGGCGATCGCGAACTGCTGGCCGGTGGACGCGCGGGCACCCAGGTCGTTGACGTCGGTCGTCGACACCCCGCCGCCCGGGTGCAGCCCGACGTCCTTCACCAGCGGGGCCCGTTCACTCGGCGCGGAGTAGAGCCGGACCGCGCCCGAACCGTGCGGGTCACAGGGCTTGCCCGGCTCCACGCAGCCGGTGTACGGCACCTTGTTGGCCTCGTAGTCGGGCCGGATGGTGACCAGCCCTCCGAACAGGCCGCCCGTCGGCCGGAAGGGCCTGTCCAGCAGCTCGAAGTAGTGCTCCCAGTCCCAGAAGGGGCCGGGGTCGGTGTGCATCCCCCTGATCGTCCCCGGGGTCGTGCCCGGCACGTTGTCGTGCCCCAGGATGTGCTGCCGGTCCAGGGGAACATCCAGCTTGTCGGCCAGATAACCCACCAGCCGGGCGGACGTACGGTACATCTCCTCCGTGTACCAGGCGTCCGGCTGGGCGAGGAAGCCCTCGTGCTCGATCCCGACCGACGTCGAGTTCACGTACCAGTTGCCCGCGTGCCAGGCCACGTCCTTCGTCGGAACGTGCTGGGCGATGTGCCCGTCCGCCGAGCGCACGGTGTAGTTCCAGGAGACGTACGTGGGGTCCTTGATCAGCTTGATGGTGGTCTCCCACGACCCCTCGGTGTCGTGGATGACGATGAAGTTCACCTTCTGCGAAGGGGACTTGGGCCGCTCCGCGACATCGTGGTTGCCGTAGTCGGTACCCTGCAACTGCTGGTACGGCGCCGGGATCGACTCGCACGCCACCGAGGCCGGGCACTCCACGCCGCTCTCCGGAGGCGCCGTCAGCCCCAGCCGCCGCACCTGCTCCGTACGGGCCGTCAGATGCGGGCTCCCCGCCAGGGTGACGAGCTGACCGGCGTCGGTGGTGCGTCGCTCACCGGAGCGCAGCACGTCGAAGACATCGCGGGCGAAGGTGGCGGCCGTCGCCGAGTCCTCGGCGCCCGGATAGCTCGCCACCGCGCCGTACCAGTCCGCCGGGTCCGCGCTCGGCGGCAGGCCCAGCCGCTGTTGGGCGGCGGCCAACAGCGCCGCGCCGCCCTGGACGTTGGCCGCGGGATCCCGGCGCAACGCCTCGGGTTCCAGGCCGGAGAGCGCCGCGGCCCGGTCGAGGGTGCGCAGCCGCGCCGGGACCTCGCCGGGCACCGGGACGGCCGGGCGGACGGAGCGGGCACCGACGAGCGGCCGGGCGCCGTCACCACGCGGATCGTCCGGGCCGTCACCACGCTGCGGCGCCCCGGCCAGGGCGGTGACGGCATCGGTCAGGTGCATCGGGCCGTAGCCGCCGGTGACACTGGGCGCCCCGCCGTGGGTGTCCCAGCGGGACTGGAGGTAGGAGACGCCCAGCAGCACGCTCACCGGAACGTGGTACTTCGCGGCGGCTCCGGTGAACGCCTGCTGCAGGGCATCGGAGCGCGGCTGTTCACCGGCGCTCGCCGTGGGGACGCCGGAGAGCGCGGGCAGCAGCAGGGCGGCCGACGCGACGGCGCCGGCGGCCCGGAGTCCACGACGGCTTCTTCGTAGGGCTCTCGGCGGAGAGCTCCGGGGTTCGGGGGCGGATCCTCGCAATGCGGCCTCCTCGGGACGGCGTCCACCGAGCTGGGATGGTAGGTGCGCGATCGGGCGTGCGGGACCGGACGTACCAGAGGTAGCCGCTGGATGACGATCCGTCAATCATGCTGATGCGCCCGTACGGGGGGCCCGGTTGCCTGGAGGCTTCGTTCGTGTGTGCCCGCGAACGAGCGACACGCCGCGCGGAGAGGGCGCGGCGTGTCGGGGTGGAGCGAGGCGGGCGTCTGTCAGCGGGTGCCGACCGCCGCCCGTACGGCGCGCCTGGCGAGCGCGCAGTCGTCGTGCAGCCGACGCAGCAGCAGCCGCTGCTCCTCACCGGAGTCGGCGGCGCCGGGCGTGGCCGATGCGGGCTCCTGCATGGCGCGCTGGACCGCTGTCTCATACGTACGGATCTCGCGGGTCAGTACGAGCATGAGATTCACCAGAAAGGCGTCACGCGAGACCGGGCCCGCCTGCTGGGCGTAGGTGCTGATCTGACGGCGCGCCCCCGGGGCATCACCGAGGACGGCCCAGAGGGTGGCCAGGTCGTACCCCGGGAGATACCAGCCGGCCTGGTCCCAGTCGACGAGGACCGGACCGGCGGGGGAGAGGAGGATGTTGGAGAGCAGGGCGTCGCCGTGGCAGAACTGCCCCTGGACATGGGCGAGGCCGTGCAGCAGCTTCTGCAGGTCGCCCAGGTCGCGATCGGTCAGCAGACCCAGCTCGTGGTAGCGGGTGATCCGCTTGCCGTAGTCGAGCGGCATGTCGAACAGGCCGGCCGGTGGCCGCCAGAGATTGACCCGGCAGACCGCGCCCAGCGCCGCGCGGACATCCGCGCGGGGCGGGGAATCCGCCGGGTGCCGCTGGGCGGCGGCCGGCCGGCCGGGCATCCGCTCGATCAGCAGGGTGCAGTTCTCCGGGTCCGCGGCGATCAGTCGTGGCACCCGCACCGGGGGGCGGTGCCGGACGAACGCCCGGTATGTAGCTATTTCATGGTGGAACCGCTCGGCCCAGGCCGGGGAATGGTCCAGTAAACACTTGGCCACTGCCGTACTGCGGCCGGTGGATCCGACCAGCAGGACCGAGCGCCCGCTGCGGCGCAGCACCTGGACGGGGTTGAACTCCGGGCAGATGCGGTGCACCGCGGCGATGGCCGTACGCAGCTGCGAGCCCTGGGGGCCGGACAAGTCGATTCTCCCGCTGAGCGGTTGGCCGCCGAGCCCCGGGGACCGCCGGGCCCGCCCGCCCGCGAAGGCACCTCCCGCGGCGTGGGAGGGGTCGAGGTACGGCCCGCCGCCGGCGTGCTGCGGACGGAGCTGCCGGGGCGGTGCGGACACGGAGGACGAGGCTGCATACATGGGCGGAACAGATCCCTTCGTGTGCCGACGACTGACGGCGCTCCCCCGGTCTCCCGGACAGGAACACCCTGGGGAATGCTCCGCCGATCCGATCGGCTGTCGGGTGGCCGGGGTGGCGCGTTCCTACATCACACCCGCCCGCGGGTGGCACACCATGTGGCGGACCCTGGCGAACCCTGGCGAATACTCGCTTGGCCCATGACGGCCCGCTACCTTCAAGTCAGCCGAGAACCTGGGGGCTTGACGTGACGAGGGAACCCAACACCCGCCTAGCGGATCTGTTCGGCCTGGCCGGATGGTCCAAGGGCGAACTCGCGAGACTGGTCAACCGGCAGGCGGCCATCATGGGCCACCCGCAGTTGGCCACGGACACCTCGCGAGTGCGGCGTTGGATCGACATGGGGGAATCCCCGCGCGATCCCGTGCCCCGTGTGCTGGCAGCCCTCTTCACCGAGCGACTCGGCCGTGTCGTGACCATCGAGGACCTCGGGTTCGGCCGACGAGGGCGTGCGGGTAAGGGGCAGGCCGCGGACGGGCTCCCCTGGCCGCCCGAGCGGACCGCCGCGGTCCTCACCGAATTCACGGGAATGGACCTCATGCTCAACCGACGCGGCTTGGTGGGCGCGGGCGCAGCGCTCGCCGCAGGCTCAGCACTCAGTAGCGCCATGCACGACTGGCTCCACTCCGATCCGGTCCTCGCCTCCGATGCTCCCCGCTTCACCGATCCCCTGCACCTGGACTCCACGCACGCCGAAGCCGCCGGGCTCGACCGCTACGAGGCGGCGCCGGTGGGCTCCACGGAGATCGACGCGCTGGAGCACTCGGTCGAGGTCTTCCGCGCCTGGGACGCCGCCCGCGGCGGCGGCCTCCAGCGGAAGGCGGTCGTGGGCCAGCTCAACGAGGTGGGCGGGATGCTCTCCTACCACCACCCCGAGCACCTCCAGCGCAGGCTGTGGGGCGTCGCCGCGAACCTCGCGGTGCTCGCGGGCTGGATGTCCCACGACGTGGGCCTGGAGCCCACCGCCCAGAAGTACTTCGTCATCGCCGCCCACGCGGCGCGCGAGGGCGGCGACCGGCCGCGGGCGGGCGAGGCGCTCTCCCGGGCCGCCCGTCAGATGGTCCACCTCGGACGCCCGGACGACGCGCTGGACCTGATGAAGCTCGCCAAGTCCGGCTCCGGCAGCGAGACCCTGCCCCGCACCCGCGCCATGCTCTGCACCATCGAGGCATGGGCCCAGGCGTCCATGGGGCGTGGCCAGGCCATGCGCCGGACCCTGGGCGAGGCGGAGGAGCTGTTCGTGTCGGACAAGGGGGACGTGCCACCGCCGAGCTGGATGCAGATGTTCGACGAGGCGGACCTCCACGGGATGCAGGCGCTGGCCTTCCGCACGCTCGCGGAGCACGATCCGAGCGCCGCGGGTGTCGCCCAGCAGCACGCCAGGGAGGCGCTGGCGCTCCGGTCGGCCGGCTATCAGCGCTCGATGATCTTCGACTACATCTCCATGGCGTCGGCCTGCTTCATCGGCAACGATCCGGAGCAGGCGGACACCTATGCCCGGCTGGCGCTGGTGTCGATCAGCGAGACCTCCTCGCACCGCACCTGGGACCGGCTGCGCGAGATGTACCGGCTCACCGGGCAGTACGCGGGCTACGCCCGGATCGAGGATCTCCGCGAGGAGCTCCAGCAGGCGATGCCCAAGGCGCCGAAGAACCCCGGGAAGGGCGGCCGGAAGCCGGACAAGGGCACGGCCGTGTAGGCGGGGCCCCGGATGTTGTGTCCGGCAGTCTCGCGGGATCTCGGAGGCGGACGCCCGCCCCGCGGACCTCGTGCGGGCGGACCTCGTAGCGCAGGCGGATCCTGTGCGGGGCGCGGCTTCAGCCGTGGACGCGGGCGATCAGCACGCAGGCGTCGTCCTCGCGTTCCTTCCCGCCGAACTCCTCCAGCACCGTCCGTACACACTCCTGGGCGCTTCTCGCCGCGGCGAACCGTGGTGCGAGGGCCAGCAGCCTGTCGGCGACCGTGTCGGCCGGCTCGGTGCTGCGGGGCGACAGGCCGTCGGTGTGCAGCACCAGCACATCACCGGGCTCCAGTTGCTCCTCGGCCTGGGCATAGGCGGCGTCGGGCACCGCTCCGAGCAGCATGCCCTCGGGCGGCCGCAGGGCACTGCCGCTCCCGCCGCGGAAGAGCAGCGGGGCGGGGTGACCGGCCTGCGACCAGCTCAAGGTCAGGGTCGTGGGGTCGTAACGGCAGCAGACCGCGCTGCCCAGGGCGGGCTGCGCGGAGGCATCGAGGAGGTGATTGAGCCAGCCCATCAGAGGGCCCGGCTCCGCGCCCGTCACGGCCATGCCGCGCAGGGCGCCCAGCAGCATGGCCATGCTGGAGGTGGCGGCCACGCCGTGCCCCGTGAGACCGCCGACGCTCAACAGGGTCCGGCCGTCGGGCAGTCGGAGGGCGTCGAACCAGTCGCCGCCGACCAGGGCGCTGCTGGCGGAGGGGAGATAGTGCGCGGCGAGATCGAGGGTGCCGGGGGTCGCGTCGGCCTCCGGAACCGTGCCGCTCTGGGGGAACCGCAGGGAGCCGCGCCACGGCGGCAGCACGGCTTCCTGGAGCTCGACGGCGAGGCGGTGCTCGGTCCGCGCGGCGTGCTGGTGGTGCCGTAGCGAGTCACGGGTCTCGTGCACCGCCTGCTCGCTGCGGCGGAGCTCGCTGACATCTCGTAACACGGCCCACATGGAGGCCGTGGCGCCGTCCTCGTCGAGCGTCGGCTCGCCCATCATGTGCACGGTGCGCACCGAGCCGTCGCCGCGCACGATGCGGAACTCCCCGTCGATCGGCCTGCCGTCGACCAGGCAGTTGGTGACCATCGCGGTCAGCAGCTCGGTGTCCTCCTCCAGGACCCAGGAGGGGAGCTCGTCGAGAGTCGGGGCGCCGTCCTCGGGGCGGCGGCCGAAGAGCTGGAACAGCTCGTCGGACCAGGCGACGTCGTCGGTGAGGAGGTTCCACTCGGCGCTGCCGGCCCGGACCGCCTCCTGCCCGCACGCGCCGGTCGCCGCTCTCGGCGGAGGGAGCTCCCCGAGGCCCCGCGGATCGGCCGGGCCGCCGTCCGGCAGGCCCTCCCGGAGCTGGCCGAGGTGGTCGCCGAGGTCGTCGAGCTGGTGGACGGCGAGCTCGCAGAGGGCACGCTGCCAGCGTCGCCGGGGATCCTCCGGCAGCTCCTCGCCCGTGGCCTCCCTGCGGACGGCCTCGATGTCGCCGCGGAGCTGGCGCGTCCGGGAGATCAGAGCGTCGACGGTGTCCTGCTCGGGCGGTTGAGCGGCGGAACGATCCGTGTGGAGAGGGGACGGCATGACGTACTCCGATACGGGCGCGGCGCGGCCGGCTCCATTGGGTCCGGGGAAAGGGCCGGTAACGACTGTTGCACAGGGAGCGAGGGCTCGTAAGTGGTTTGGCAACACCCGATCTGGTGGTGTCGTAGGCATATGCCGAAGGCATGGCGGACTGTTGTCAGGGGCATGATGTGCGTTATGTCGCGCCTGTAACGGAAGGGTGTCGGCGATATGTGCGGCCATGTCGTGGGCATGACGGAAGGCTGCCGGGTGTGACGATGGAGATATCGGGCGTCAAGGGCGGTACGTGGGGGTCCGTACGGGATCGCCGGAGGTGCGGAGGCGGATATTTCGGGCGCGAGTCGGCGGAATGCTCCACTCCGGGTAGGCTGCGGGCGCTCGGAAGAGCTCGAGCTCCCCCTGTTCACCAGGCATAGCACCAGTGGACACCGGCAAGAATGCCGGACGACGGAAATCCCGTTGCCAGTCGACTCCCCGCACCGGATGCTGACCCCATGTTCGATCCAGACATAGCGCCCAGCGGCACCCTGCTCGGCCTCCTCCAGCGAGGCCGCGGCGACGGGACCCTGCATGCCCTCGCGGCGCCGCGGGCGGAGGCGCTCGCGGCACTGCACCACTGTGTGCTGCACGACCCCAGGCGGGACTGGCAGGTCGAGAACCGCTCGCTCTACTACGCGCGCCTGCACATGGACCTCGACGGCGGGTTCGACGAGATCGAACAGCATCTGTTCCACCCCGACGACCTGCTGGACACCGCCGAGGAGCGCACCGGACTCGCCCTCGCCGTCCTCGGCCACCTCGCCTCGTACGGCCGCACCGACGCGCTCCTGCTGCTGCGCCGCTACGCCGTCTCCGGGGCGAACTGGGCCTGGGCGCTCGACGAGCTGGCCCTGCGCGACGACGACGCCGGGCTGCTCGCCCTCGGCGAGAGCGTCCTCGCCCGCTTCCCGGCCACTCCCGCGGGCGAGGCCGCGCTCGCCGCGGCCGTGCGCGACGCCTTCGAGCCCCGCCCGTGGCGGCTGTGGGCCGACGAGCAGCAGTCGCCCACGACCGCCGCCCGCGTGCTGGCCGCACAGGAACAGGGCTCCTTCGACCGCTGGCAGCGCCAGCTGCGCCCCACCGGCCCCCGGCCGGGCTGGAGCGTGCGCGAGGTCCTGGACTGGGCCCAGGAGGGCCTCGCCCTCCACCCCACCCAGTTCCGCCACGTCCCCGCCACCCGCTGCCTCACCGCCGTGGCCGGACCGGAGGACCGGCTGGAGATCATCCAGGCGGCCGGGTCCGGCCCCGAGGCCGCGCGCGCCACCGCGCTGCGCTACCTCGCCGAGCACCACGACCCCCAGGCCCTCGACCTCATCGAGGCGGCCGCGGCCGACCCCGACGGGCTGGTGGCGGAGGCCGCCGTCACCGCCTTCGAGCGCATGCGCAGCACGGCCGCGCTGGAACGGGCCCGCGTCTGGATCCACCGCGCCGACGCCCTCGGCGCCGCCGCCGCGGGCATGCTGGCCTGCCGCGGCGCGGCGTACGACTCCGCGCTCGTGCTGAGCGCCCTGCGCCGCACGGTGCGGACCGAGGGGCCCGACGCGGCGGTGCTGTGGGAGCTCGTCCAGGGGGCCGGGAGGCTGTCGATCGGCTGCGCCGCGCCCGTGCTGCGCCACGTCTACCGTGAGACCTCCTCCTCGCAGCTCCGCGGGCGCACCGCGCGCGCCCTGGCGGCCACGGACCCGTCCTTCGCCGCGGGCTTCGCCGTCGAGTGCCTGTGGGACTGCGAGGAGACCACCCGCGAGCTCGCCGCCCATCACGCCACCACGGCCGACGCCCGGGTGGTCGAGCAGCTCCGCAGACTGGCCGCCGATCCCGCCGAGGAGGCGGAGGTCCAGACAGCCGTCCGCAGCCGCTTTGGACCGGAGGCGTCCGCGGCGGGATGATCCTCGGCATGACTTCCATGATCATGCCGCGTGTGGCGGCCGGAGGCCGGGCCCTGCTGCTGTCGGCCACCCTCATATCCGTCGTCGCCGTCCCCCTGGCGGCCGGGCCCGCCGCCGAGGCCCGGCCGCGTACGGCCGCCGCCGCGAGCACCGACCCGGCGGCGCCCGTCAGGATCACCGAGGGCCAGGTCGCCGAGGCCGCGCCCGGCCGCCCGATCCTCTATCCGAGCGTGACCAGCTGTCTGACCGTGACGGTCCGGCTGCGGGACGGGGGCAAGGTCGGCGCGCACGCCAGCCTGTTCCAGGTGCCCGGCGAATACCGCTCCGACCGCATCCTCGCCGCCCTGAAGCAGCGGGTGGGCAAGCGCCCCGTGAGCCGCGTCGAGGTCAAGGGCGCGGTCGGCGCCTGGTACCCCGGCTACTTCACCAAGGCCATCGAGAGCTACGCCGACGGGGAGACCGTCCCCTCTCCGACGGCGCCCGACGCCGAGGGGATCGCCCGGGCCGTGGCCGCGGGGCTCGGCACCCCTCGGGGGAAAGTCACTGTCGAGGACCTTCCCGACGGCGACATGACCGTCAACTGACCCTGGCCCGGAGCCTTCCGCGGCCGCCCGCCGTGCTCCCGTCCGCGCTCGCGCGACCCACCTGGCACAAATCGGCTTCAGCTGCGGCGGCCGACGTGCGAAGCTGGGGCGACGGCCGCCATGACCAGGAGGTTTTTGATGACGGACAGCACAGCACCCCAGAGCACGCCGGAAGAAGACGAAGTGAAGCGGAAGTTCCGCGAGGCCCTGGCACGCAAGCGGGGGCAGGGGGGCGAGGGTTCCGCCGCCGGGCAGGGCCGCGACGGCTCCAAGATCCACGGCACCCATGGGAAGGCCGGGGGCCAGCGCTCGTTCCGTCGCAAGAGCGGCTGACCGCCCGCGCGTTCAGCGGCGCCGGATGGCCCGCCGCACCATGTGGATCACCAGCCAGATCATCCCGATGACAAACAGGACGACCAGGATCAGCACCACGAGCAGGAAGATCCCGAGCTTCTGGAAGAAGCCCTTCTTCTTTTTCTTCGGCTTCGCCGCCGTGGTCCGGTGCACCACGGCGGCCCGGTGAGCGAGCGGCACCACACGGTGCGTGGAGGCGAGCGCCGACACGGCGCTCGTGCCTGTGGCACCGATGGACACCGTCCGGGGGACCGCGACGCCCGTCCGGCCCGGACCCACGGCCGACGCGGGCGGCACCAACAGCGCGGCCCCCAGGGCCACGGCCGCGACGACGGCCGCCCGGCGGGTCCGGCGGCCCCGGCGCCGCCCCGTGGACGGAACTCCCGCTCCCCGGCGGTTCGGTGGCCCGTCCTGTCCCAACTCGGCGATCATCCTGCCCCCATCGTGTGCTGGGTGTCTCCCGGCCGCCCGTGCGGCACCGACGTCCCCGCCCCTCGGACCGCGCCGTCGGCGAGCCCATTATCCGCGCACCGCCCCCGCCTTGAGCAGGGCGCACTCCGCACCGTCAGGGCGCAACGACCGTCCGTCGCACGCGCCCCGCCGAACCGGCACGCCCCGTGAGCCGGGACGCCTCCCAGGACGTCAACACCCCGCCCGTCCCCGTCACCCCGGAGCACAGTCCCGTATCGCGTCATGGCCCCGGCACCCACCGCCGGCCTGGAAAGCTGGACCCGCGAGGCCCCGGCCCCGTCGACGCCTCCGTTCCCGAACGCACCACGCGAGGACCAGTGAACCTCGACCCGCACCTCAGCCCCGGCGCCCACGACCGCTCCCCGGCCGCCCTCTTCTCGCGCTACTACACCCGGCGCGCGCAGGAACTCTGGCCCCGGACCGACGACGCCCTCGACTCCCTGGCCCGCTACGCGCTGCTGCCCCACGGCAAACTGCTGCGTCCCAGACTGTTCCTGCTGTGCGTCGCGGCGCTGGGCGGCGACCTCGCCCAGGCGTCGGCCATCGCGGCCACCCTGGAGAGCCACCACACCGCCAGCCTGGTGCACGACGACCTCATCGACGGCGACTCCCTGCGCCGGGGCCGCCCCTCGGTCCACGCCCGCTTCGGCACCGACCACGCCCTGCTCGTCGGCGACGCCCTGGTGTGCCGCTCCTTCGCGGACGTCGCCGCGTGCCGCGCACAGGGCCTCGAACCCCAACTGCTGCTCGACATCATCGCCCTGGCGGGCGACACGGGCGTCGAGATCTGCCGGGGCCAGTTGCTGGAGGACCGCCTGCGCACCGACCTGGCCTGCGGAATCGACGCCTACCTCGCCGTGGTCACCCTCAAGACGGCCGCCCTGCTGCGCGCCACCTGCCGCATGGCGGCCCTCTTCGCCGGTGCGGGCCCCGACGTCACCGCCGCGCTCACCGCCTACGGCGAGACCCTCGGCATCGCCTTCCAGATGCGCGACGACCTCCTGCCCTACCGCGACCGGGGGACGCGGGCGAAGGAGGGCAAACCGATGAGCAGCGACCTGCGCAACCACCGCCCCACCCTGCCGCTCCTGCTCGCCATGGAGCGGGCCACTCCCCGTCAGGCCCGGCGGCTGCACCGCCTGTTCGCCCGAGCCGGGCACGGCCCGGGAGCGCGCCGCAGGCTGACGGCACTGCTGCACGACCTGAAGGCCGTGGAGGCTGCCACGGGCATGCTCGACTCCTATGTGGAGACCGCCCGTACCCATCTGAACCGCCTGCCGCCCACGTCGCACCGCGAGCAGTTGCACCGGCTCACCTATGCGATGAGCACCTAGCCCTCGGAGGGCACCGGCGGCAACGGGGCGGCCGCGGCGCCGAATTCGCGGACCGCGTCGGTGACGATCGTCTCCAGACGGGCGTGGTGCGCACCGCGCCAGTACACCCGTTCGCACTCCGTGCACTGGGCGAAGACGTCGTACGAGGAGCGCGTGCCGTGCTCCAGCCGCTCGTGGACCGACTGCTTGTCGGCCTCCCGGAGGGGGCCGTTGCACGCGGTGCAGCGGGTCCACGGGGCGAGGGCCGGGGCGAAACGGCCGAGGACGTCCCGCAGTTGATCGTCCGGACGGTCGCTGTAGACATACGCGCCGGCCCAGATCTCCCGGCGGCGCAGCAGCCCGCGGTCGCGCGAGAGCAGCACCCGCCGCTCGGCCGCCGACAGTGCGGCCAGTGCCGGGTCGCCGATGTCCTCGCTCTCGTAGGCCGCGTCCACGCCCAGCAGCCGCAGCCGGCGCGCCAGCGTGCCGAGGTGCACGTCGAGCAGGAACCGCAGCGGGGCGCCCGGCACTTCCTGCGGCCGTACGACCGCGCGCACCTCGACGTCCTCGTCCGCGCCGGGGACGTACGAGACCGGCACCTCGCTGCCGTCGACGAGCAGGGCGCCGACCTCGGTGAGCGGGACGCCGAACGACTCGATGACGTGACCGAGCGAGGACGCTCCGTCGGTGGCCACGGGCGTGCGCTCCGCACGGCGGTCGGCGGCCGCGAAGAGCCGCAGTTCGGGGGCGAGCGTCAGGCGTATCCGGCAGCGGTTCACACCCCCCAGCATAGGGAACGGCTCAGCCGCGTACGGCGGCGCCCGGCACCACCCGGCCGCCGATGTCGATCGTGCCGTCGGGGCCGGGGCGGGTGAGGATCTGCGAGGCCCTGCCCTGGCGGATGTCGAGGGCACGGCCCAGCCGATGGGTGAGGACCAGCGCGGCCGCACCCGTCGCCTCGTCCTCGGCGATGCCGTCACCGCGGCGCGGGAAGCCCCGGGCGCGCACCCGGCCCGCGCCCTCGTCCTGCCAGGCCCAGGCGTACAGCCAGCCCTCGCCCTCCGGCGGTGCGGGCAGCGCGTCGACCTCGGCCACCGACCCGTACCGCTCGGTGCGGCGGCCCGCGGCCCACGCGGCGCGCCCGCGCACCCAGGTGAACTCGCCCTCCCTGCGCACGAGGACCTCGCCCGCGGGCGGCCGGAGCACGTCCGCCTCCAGCAGCCGGGCGACGCCGACGAGCGGGTGGCCGGCGAACGGGAGCCGGACGCTGGGCGTCCAGATGTCGACGACGCCGCGCTCGGCGTCGTCGACGAACACGGTCTCGCTGTACCCGAGTCGGGCCGCGAGCTCCCTCCGGTTCACGTCACCGCGTACGGCGGAGCCGTCGCGGACGACGGCGAGGGGGTTGCCGCCCTCGCCGTCGGGGCCGACGAAGACATCGAGTACCTGGACAGTGGTCATCCCGGTATTCAACATCAGGCTGTCGCGTCAGGGCCGCCGCAGGCCCGGGGCCGGGGTGGAACCCTGACGCAGGAACAGCAGCAGCCGGGCGACTCTGCCCGGCGGCCGGGGCGCGGCGGGTTCCGTGGCGGCCGGCCCGGGGAGCGCGGGGCCGGCGGGGCCACCGGGGTCGGCGGGCCCTTCCGGGGTGGTGGTGAGCGGTGGTTCGGGGGGACGGGCGCGGTAGACCTGGGCGCGCACATAGGCGCCCGCGGCACGCGCGGGGTCGACAGGCATGACGCCTCTCTCTGCTTTCGTACCTGCTGGTGTGTGGGGGAGTGCGAACGGCATGCCGGGCTCCCGTACGGGGCGGCGGCACGCCTCGCTCTCAGCAGCGCAGTACGGTGTGACCCGCGCGGGCGGCGCACGCCGGAGCGGTGTCGGCGCGGGAGACGGTCGGCGAAGTGCGGGGGCTTCCGGCCGGGTCGTCCGGCCGGGCCGGGGGGAGGGCGCGCCTCCGTGGATGGTGCCCCTCCCGTACGGCGCTCCCGGCGAGGGGGAGCGCGGCGGTGACGCACTCGTCGGACGGGGTGAACTCCAGCGAGGACGAGCCCTCTTCACGGTCGTCGTCGCCGTACGCCGCGGCCGTGACGCCGCCGCCCGAGAGGATCAGCAGCAGCGAGATCAGCACGGCGACCGCGCCGCGGAACGCGGACTGCGGCAGAGCGGGACCCCATCCAGGCATGCGCTCAGCGTAAGATTGCCATTACTTTGCGCGCATTCCCGCGTTCGGGTGATTTTTCCGGAACTAGTGTGAACTTGGGGTTCGTGCCCGGAGGTTGTCACGGGCGGGCCGGGGACGCGGCCCGCCGCGGACGGTGGTGCGGTCAGTCCTGTGCCAGCAGCCGGGATTCCAGCTCCGGCGACAGCCCCGGCGCCGGGCGGTCCGGACGTAGGGGGGCCGCGCCGTTCAGCGAGCGCAGCCACGTCCAGGTGTCGGCAACCGTTTCCTCCGCGGGGCGGCACCGCAGGCCCGCGGCGGCCGCCTTGGCCCCGGACCTCCGGTGCAGGGTGTCGTACAGCTCGCCGCGCGGCACCCAGACCGGGAGGTCCGTCCAGGGCCGGACGCCCGCGGCGAGGATCTTCTCCGGGTCGGTCCAGCGCAGTTCGGCGTCGGAGCCGGTGGCCCGTACGCAGGCGTCCAGCAGGGCGCCCATCGTCGTGTGTCCGGGCGGGCTGATCAGGTCGTACGGGCCCGAGAGCCCCCCGGCGACGGCGTCCAGGGTCCAGTTCGCGAGGTCGCGGACGTCGATGAACTGCAGCTCCAGGCCGCGCGGGCCGGGTGCCAGGACCGGGCCGCCGCGGGCGACGCGGTTCAGCCACCACGGCAGCCGGCCGATGTTCTCCCGGGGGCCGAGGATCAGCCCGGAGCGCACCAGGAGCGCGGCGTCGTCGCCGAAGGCCGCGGTCGCCGCGAGCTCGCCGCCGCGCTTGTCCTGCGGGTAGTCGACCGGCCCGGCGTCGGGCGAGCCGTCCACGAGGGGGTGGCTCTCGTCGCGCCCGGGGGGCGACGGATAGGCGTACACGGAGCCGGTGGAGACGTAGGCGTACCGCCCCACCCGTCCGGCCAGGGTCCGCGCCGCGTCGCGCACGGCCGTCGGTGCCGCCGACCAGGTGTCGACGACGGCGTCCCACTCGCCCGTGGCCAGGGCCGCCGTCCCGCCCGGCTCGGTGCGGTCGCCGTGCAGCGCCGTCACGCCCGCGGGCGCCTCGTGCCTGCCGCGGTGGAACACGGTCACCTCCCAGCCCCGCGTCAGCGCCGCCTCCGCCACGGCGTGGCCCACGAATTCCGTTCCGCCCAATATCAACAGCTTCATGTCCCGAACCCTGCTGGATGAAGGGCGTCGAGGAAAGAGCTCGGGGCTCCGGGGCGATGCGCCGAGAGCGGACAGCGGATCCACAGCGGGCGCACAGCTTCGGGTCGCATGAGGACGTGCCGTCCTTCGGTGGCACAAGACACCATTCCGCGCCGAAAGTTGACCGTTCTTCCAGAGATTTGAGGACAACCTTACTTAGAGGGGGGAGCGTTGCCTCCGGTTGCCTCGGCCGTCAAGATTCGATCTTGAAAAACGGGTCGGCGGAGATCGACGAGCGGGGGATGTATCCAAGGATCGGCGGATGCAACGGGCAAGTCGGACAGTTGTCATCAGGCCGATCTCCGGACGCCCCGTTCCTCCAGGGGCCCCTGTGGCGCCGGGCGGGGAGCGGGTGCCCCGCAGCGGTATACACCAATGTCGGCACAGGTCATCGCGGAGATCGCCGCCGGGCCCGGTGTCCCCGGTTCCGTGCGGCGCCCCGGGAGCGGTGCGCTCAATTCCGGACAGGGGCCAGGGAATTGTGCCCGCGCTCCTCGGCAGTGCGCCAGCGGGACGTTCGGGCATGGCGCACTATATGGCTGGGCGGTCGAGAGGCGTCGATGCTTCTCGAGGCCGTGGCACTGCCGTGCCCGGCGCCCGCGGACACCGTCGTGCGGCATCGGCTCCGGCCGTACGGCATCGGCGGCGGACATGGCGTCCGCGCCGGGTGCAGGAGAAGCGGGCGGTCGGGTGGGGAGGCGCGACCGCGGCGGAGCCGTTCCTGGGGACTATCCGATGTGCCGTGGTGCCGGTGTCCGGCGCCGCGTTGCACGCGTCAACGCCGGACGGTGGCGCACGTGGTGCGCGGGACCGTTCTGGGGGGAGAAAACATGGGTCGTCCGACCCGTCTTGCCGCAGTGTGGGCTGCGGGTGCCCTGCTGGCCGTGGCCGTTCCGACGACGGCGGCGCAGGCCGCCGACGCGACACCGAGGATCGACCTCCGGGTCCTGGTCGTCGACGACGGGGGTCCGGCCACCGAGGCGATACGCGCCGAACTCGACGACGCCGGTACGCCGTACACCAGCGTCTCGCTCTCCGACGTGAACCGGCCGAAGATCGACGACGCGTTCCTCGGTGACACCGTCGACGGCAGAGCCAGAGCCAAGTACCAGGGCGTGGTGCTGCCCAACGACAGCCCCTTCGGCGCCGATTCGCCGGAGATGGCGGCCCTGGCGTCCTACGAGAAACGCTTCGGCATACGCCAGGTCGACGCCTACACCTACGCCCGCCCGGCCGTGGGGCTCAACACCCCGCAGGACTCCGGCTACAGCGGCAGCCTCGACGGAAAGACCGCGCAGGTGACCGCGGACGGCACCGCCGGGCCGTTCGGCTATCTGAGGAAAAACGTTCCATTCGAGGACAACGACCCCACCGTGAACGAGAGTTGGGGCTACCTCTCGACCCCGCTCGCCAAGCAGGCGGACGGCTCGAAGTTCACCAGCTACGTCGACGCGCCCATCCCCGGCGGCACCGGGCGCGGCTCGCTGATCGGGCAGTACGACCACGACGGCCGCAGCGAACTGGTCGTCACCTTCGTCTACAACCAGTACCAGCAGCAGTTCCGGCTGGTCTCCCGCGGCATGGTGGAGTGGCTGACGCAGGGCGTCCACCTGGGCGCCTCCCGCAACTACTTCGGCATACACGTCGACGACGTCTTTGCCTCGGACGACCGCTGGGACACCAAGCTCAAGTGCACCCCCGGCGACGTCGACTGCCCCGGCAACCCCACCCCCGAACACCCGCCGCTGCGGATGACGGCGGCCGACGCGCAGTACGCCAAGCAGTGGTCGCAGAGCCACAACCTGCCCATCGACTTCGCCTACAACGGAGTCGGCAGCGAGGAGTACCGGGCGGAGCACGGCGGCGCGCCCGACCCGCTCCTCAACCAGTTGGTCGCCGACCAGAAGTCCTTCCGCTGGATCAACCACACCTACACCCACGCCTTCCTCGGCTGTGAGCAGAACACCACCGTCGTGCCCTGGAAGTGCGCCACCGACCTCTTCGGCAACGTGCGCTGGGTCAGCGCCGCGACCATCAACGGGCAGATCGACGACAACCTGAGATGGGGCGCCCGGCAGGGCCTCGCCCTCGACCGGGACGAGCTCATCACCGGTGAGCACTCCGGCCTCAGGATGACGCCGCAGCAGACCGTCGACAACCCCAACCTCGCGCCCGTGCTGGCCGTGAACGGCGTCAAGTGGATCGGCAGCGACACCTCGCGCGAGCGGCAGCAGCGCCCGGTCGGCTCCGCGCTCACCGTCCCCCGCTACCCGATGAACATCTTCTACAACACCGGCACCGCCGCCGAGGAAGCCGACGAGTACAACTGGCTCTACACCAAGAAGGCCGACGGCGGCAGCGGCATCTGCGAGAACTCCACGACGACCACCTGCCTGAAGAGCCCGCTGGACGTGAAGACGGGCTTCGGCTCCTACATCGTGCCCCTGGAGACCCGGATCGCCCTCGGGCACGTGCTCGCCAACGACCCGCGGCCGCACTTCATGCACCAGTCCAACCTCTCCGAGGAGCGGATCGGCTACGCGGTCCTGGAGAAGGTCCTCTCCGACTACGCGGGCCTCTACGCCGACAGCACCCCGATCGTCAACCTCCGCCAGCGGGACATCGGTACGGAGCTGAGCAAGCGGGCGGCATGGAAGCAGGCGGTCGCCTCCGGCGTCACGGCCTACCGCATCGGCAACGCCGTCACCGTCAGTGCGCCCGCCGCCGTGGAGACCACCGCGACGTTCTCCGAGGGCACCGTGCAGCTCAAGGGCGCCACCACCACTCCCTTCGGCGCCTCCTACGCCGGACAGCGCTCCGGCTGGGCCACGCCCGCCGCGGGACAGACGCAACTCTCCTTCACCCTGCCCACCGGCACGTTCACCGCGGCCACGGCGCACTCCGGCCGCACCGCGCCCGTACCGGCCCCGGCGACCGGTCTCACCGTCCCGCAGGGCGTCGCCCACCCCGTGCCGTACGGGCCGGGACAGGCCGCCCGCCGCTGAACCGCCGCCACCACCGCGCACCCACCACCGCACGCCGCGTCACCTCTGGAGAACCGACTTCCATGCACGGACCGCTTGCCGAAAAGGCATCCGACACCCCCTCGGTGACCCTGCTCACCGAGGGGACCTACCCGCACAGCCACGGCGGTGTGAGCGTGTGGTGCGACCAGTTGGTCCAAGGCATGCCCGACGTGGACTTCCGGATCATCGCGGTCACGGGCACCGGCCGGGAGTCCCTCGCCTGGGAACTCCCGGCCCACGTCCGGGGCGTGGCCTCGCACCCGCTGTGGGGCCCGCCCCCGGCCGGCCGCGCCCCGCGCGGCCGGGCCCTGCGTGCCTTCCTCACCTGCTACGAGCAGTTCCTGCTGGCCCTTCTCGACCCCGCGCAGGAACACCACTTCCCCCGCACCTTCTACCGGCTCGCCGAACACGCCGCGGCGGGCATCCTCTCCCCGGCGCTGCGCGGCGAGGCCGCCGCCCGCGTCCTCGTCCGCGTGTGGAACCGGCCCGGCCTCGCCACCGCCGCCGCGCGCCCCACCCTCCACGACGCGCTGACCGCCACCGACCTGCTGGAACACGCGCTCCGCCCGCTCGCCGCCGAACCACCCGCCGAGGGCGTCACCCACGCCGTCAGCGGCGGCCTCGCCGCGCTGCCGGGACTCATCGCCCACCACCGCCACGACATCCCCTTCCTCCTCACCGAGCACGGCATCTATCTCCGCGAGCGCTATCTCGGCTACCGGGCGGGGCCCTACCGCTGGCCGGTCAAGGCGCTGATGCTCGGACTGTTCCGGCTGCTCGCCGTCGAGAGCTACCGGTGCGCCGCGCTCGTCACCCCGGGCAACCGCTACAACCGGCGCTGGGAGGAGCACGGCGGCACCCCGCCCGAGCGCATCCGCACCGTGTACAACGGCGTCGACCCGGCCGCGTTCCCGCCCGCCGGGCCGGAGCCGGGGACCCCGACGCTCAGCTGGGCCGGGCGCGTCGACCCGATCAAGGGCCTGGAGACCCTGATCCGGGCCTTCGCCCTGGTGCGCGAGGAGATACCCGACGCCCGGCTGCGGCTCTTCGGCGGCACCCCGCGCGGCGGCGAGGCGTACCGCACCTCCTGCGAGGAACTCGCGGCCGAACTCGGCGTCGGCGACGCGGTCGTGTTCGAGGGCCGCGTCGACGACATCCGCGACGCCTACGCGGCGGGCAACATCGTGATGCTCTCCAGCATCAGCGAAGGCTTCCCCTTCACCCTCATCGAGGCCATGTCCTGCGGCCGCGCCACGGTCTCCACCGATGTGGGCGGCGTGTGCGAGGCGGTCGGCGACACCGGGCTCGTCGTCCCGCCCCGCGACCCCGGGAGCATGGCGAAGGCCGCCCTGAAGCTGCTGCGCGACGAAGGACTGCGCGCCCGCATGGGCGAGGCCGCCCGGCTCCGCGTCATCGAACAGTTCACCCTCCGCCAGACGATCAGCGCCTTCCGCGACATCTACCGCGACCTCGCCGGACTCGGACAGCACCCCGCCGGACGGCCCTGGCGCCGCGAGCCGGAACCCGCGTCCGGATCCGCGTCCGGATCCGCTCCCGTCCTGGCCATGGCTGCGGGTGACGCCGGATGAGCGGCTTACTGCGCCTCGTGCCCGACGAACCCGAGCCCACCCACGACCTCGCGGCCGGAACCGGCCCCGTGCGCTCCCGGCCCCGGCCGCGGTGGGCCGCCGACCCGATCGACGAACTCGCCGAGGAACTCGCCGACGTGTGCGCCGTCGCCGTGCACCCCGACGAGATCGCCGCCGTCCTGGAGGCCGACGGACTCACCGGGGAACAGATCACCGAACGCTACGGCCGGGCCGACGCCTTCGAACTCGCCGCGGAGCTCTTCGCCCGCGTGCCCCGCAGCCACCCCGAGCCCGGACCCCGCCCCGACCCCTGGCAGGTCCACCCCGCCCAATTCCTGCTCAGAGCCCTGGTGTTCACCCTGCCGGGCTTCGGCTACGCGCTCGCCGCGCCGCTGATGACCGGCGCCCGCGACGGCTACGGCCTGCCCGTCGGCACCACCGGCCTCGTCGCCTCGGCACTCGTGGCCTGGGCCTGGAACCAGGGCTTCGCCCACCGCGCCTACCTCCGCCTCGCCACCGGCCGCGCCGCCGCCGGACGCTGCCTCCGACGGGGAGCGCCCCTCGGCGCCCTGCTCGCCACCGCGGCCACCCTCGCGGCCCCCCGGACGACGGGAGTCACCTCCTTCGCCGCGGGCCAGGCCGTGTATCTCGCGGCGGCCACCGTCCTCCTCGTCCTCGGACGGGAGAAACTCCTGCTGCTCACCCTGCTGCCCACCGCCGCCGGGGGAACCCTGACCCTCGCCGTGCCGCTGCCACCCGCCGTACGGATCGCCCTGCTGCTCGCCACCGTCACCGCCGTCACCGGCGCGGCGGCGTACGAGATCCTCCGCACCCGGAAGCCCGGCACCCCGGATGCCCCACCGCCCCCGCTGTCCCCGCTCGCCTCACTGCCGTACGGGCTGTTCGGCCTCGGCTGCGGCGTGCTGACCACGATCGCCGCGCTCGGCGACGTCCTGCGCCACAGCCCCGGGGCCCGCACGGCGGGAGCCGCCGTCATCGCGCTCACCCTCAGCATGGGAGCCGCCGAATGGCTGCTCTACCGCTGCCGGAGCATGGCCCTCGCCGCGCTCGTCCGCGCCACGACCACAAGGGGACTGCTGCTCGCCGGGGGCCGCGTGCTCGCCCTCTGCGCGGCCGCCTACCTCGCGTCCCTCGCCGCCCTCGCCCTGGCCGCGGACGCCCTCTGGCCCGACGGCCCGCCGGTCACCGCCGTACGCCTGGCCGGGCTGCTCGCCCTCGGCACCGTGCTGTGGGCCGGACTGCTGCTCCAGGCGTTCGGTGTCGCCTGGGCGCCGGCCGCCCTGTGCCTGGCCGCGGCCGGCGGCGAGGCGGCCGCGCTCGCCCTGCGGACCGGGGCCCCCGCCACGGTCCAACTCGCCATCTGTACAGGTGCGGCGGCCACCCTGCTGGCCGTCGCCACCCACCGGCTCGGACGGCTCACCACGCACCGCTGACCCGCTCGTCCGTCCTGTCCCACCCGCTCCAGTCACTGCGCACGGCCTGTCACAAGGGAGACCCTTCATGCCCGCACCCGCACTCGTCGCCGTCACCGGCGCGGAAGGCTTCATCGGCTCGCACCTCGTCGAGGCGCTCGTCGCCTCCGGCCACCGGGTCCGCGCCATGGTGCAGTACAACTCCTTCTCCTCCTACGGATGGCTGGAGACCCTGCCCGAGGACGTCATGGACCACGTCGACGTGGTCCTCGGCGACGTCCGCGACCCCGGCTCCGTCACCGGGCTCGTCACCGGCACCGAGGCCGTCTACCACCTGGCCGCGCTCATCGCGATCCCGTACTCCTACCGCGCCCCGCACAGCTATGTGGAGACCAACGTCACCGGCGCCCTCAACGTCCTCGAAGCCGTACGCCACTTGGGCATCCCGCGCCTCGTCCACACCTCCACCAGCGAGACCTACGGCACCGCGCGGACCGTGCCCATCAGCGAGGACCACCCCATCAACACCCAGTCCCCGTACGCCGCGTCGAAGGCGGGCGGCGACCGCCTCGCCGACAGCTACCACGCCAGCTTCGGCGTCCCCGTCGTCACCCTGCGGCCCTTCAACACCTTCGGCCCCCGCCAGTCCATGCGGGCCGTCATCCCCACCGTCATCGGCCAGGTCGCCGCGGGGCAGCGCGTCATCACCCTCGGCGACCTGCGTCCCACCCGGGACTTCAGCTACGTCGAGGACACCGTCGCCGCCTTCCTCGCCGTGGGCACCGCCCCCGCCGAGGAGGTCGTCGGACGCACCTTCAACTCCGGCACCGGCGAGGAGATCTCCGTCGGCGACCTGGTCACGCTCATCGGCAAGCTCATGGACACCGACCTGGACGTGCGCTCCGACCAGGAGCGCATCCGGCCCGAGAACTCGGAGGTGATGCGGCTCGTCTGCGACGCGACCCGACTGCGCGCCGCCACCGGCTGGGCCCCCGCCCACACCCTGGAGCAGGGCCTCGCCCGCACCGTCGACTTCTTCCGCGACCCACGGAACCTCGCCCGCTACAAGGCCGGCATCTACAACGTCTGACGCGGCGGCACCTCCGCCCACCGCCAGTCACCCACGCAGAGAGGACGGCACCCATGCACGCAGTCATACTCGCCGGAGGCAAGGGCGTCCGGCTGCGCCCGTACACCACGGCGCTCCCCAAGCCCCTCGTGCCCATCGGCGAGGAGCACGCGATCCTGGAGATCGTGATGCGCCAGCTCGCCGGAGCGGGCTTCACCAGCTGCACCCTGGCCATCGGCCACCTCGGGCACATCATCCGCGCCTACGTCGGCGACGGCTCCCAGTGGGGCATGAAGGTCGACTACACGACCGAGGAGAGCCCGCTCGGCACCATGGGCCCCCTCCTCACCATGCTCGACCGGCTGCCCGAGCACTTCCTCGCCATGAACGGCGACATCCTCACCGACCTCGACTTCGGTGACGTCCACCGCACCCATGTGAGGTCCGGGGCGCCGCTCACCATCGCCACCTACGCCCGTCAGGTGAACATCGACTTCGGGGTGCTCACCACCGACGCCGGGCGCGTCGTCGGCTTCGCCGAGAAGCCGAGCATGGACTACCGGGTCTCCATGGGCGTCTACGGCGTCTCCCGCGCCGCCCTCGCCCGCTACACCCCCGGACTCCCGCTCGGATTCGACGAGTTGGTCCTGGACATGCTGGAGGCGGAGACGCCGCCGCACGCCTACGACTTCGACGGCTACTGGCTCGACATCGGCCGTCCCGACGACTACGACCGGGCCAACCGCGAGTTCTCGGGCCACCGCGATCTGCTGATCAAGGGAGCGTGACCGGCCCGCATGCGCATTCTCGTCCTGGGCGCCACCGGCTTCCTGGGCCGGCACGTCGCCGAGAGCCTGCGCGCCCTCCCGGGCGCGCAGGTCCTCGACGCCGGCCGCCACCCCGGCGCCGGACTGCCCGTCGATCTGGCCGACGCGGACCCCGTCCGCCTGGCCGGCACACTGCGGACCGCCGCACCCGACGCCGTCGTCAACTGCGCGGGCGCGGTGGGCGGCAGCGCCCTCGCCCTCACCGCGACCAACGCCCGCGGCCCCGCCGTCCTGTGCGAGGCGCTTCGCGCGGCCGTGCCCCGGGCCCGGCTCGTCCACCTCGGCTCCGCCGCCGAGTACGGCGCCACCGACGGCCGCTCACCGCTCACCGAATCCGGTACCACCCGTCCCGCCGGCCTCTACGGAGCCACCAAGCTCGCGGGCACCCTCGCGGTGACCGGCTCCGGCCTCGACGCCGTCGTGCTGCGGGTGTTCAACCCCGTGGGCCCCGGCGCCCCGCCCGGTTCCCTGCCCGGCCGCCTCGCCGCCGAGCTGCGCCGCGCCGGCGCCGACGGCCACGTCCGGGTCGGCGACCTCTCCACGTACCGCGACTTCGTCGACGCCCGCGACGTGGCGGCGGCCGTCGCCCAGGCCGTCACCGCGCCCGGACCCGTGCCGCCCGTCGTCAACATCGGCAGCGGTACGGCCCGGACCGCCCGGCACCTCGCCGAGGAACTGATCAGGGCCGCGGGCTTCCGCGGCAGGCTCGACGAGGACGGCGACGGCTCGCACCGCTCCGCCGCCGTGCCCTGGCAGCAGGCCGACATCACGCTCGCCACCCGCACCCTGCACTGGCTGCCCCGCCGTACCCTCACCGAGTCCCTCACCGACCTGTGGCACGGAACCGAACCGACGCCGGAGTCCGCCCGATGAACCGCACGCCCCCGGAACGACGGCGCCTGCTCGTCCCGTTCTACGTCCACCCGGCCACCGACCCGGACGCCTGGACCGCGCTGGAGGCGGCCGCGCCCGGACTCCGCGCGGTGGTCCTCAACATCGCGGACGGGCCCGGCGGCAGGCCCGACCCCGCCTTCGGGGCGGCCGCCGGGCGGCTGCGCGCCGCGGGTGTGCCGCTGCTCGGCTACGTCGACACCGGCTACGGCCACCGCCCGCCCCGCGAGGTCGTCGGCGACATCCGCAGGCACCGCAGGTGGTACGGGGTCGACGGCGTCTTCCTCGACCAGGCCGCCGACCGGCCCGAACTGCTGCCCCGGTACCGTCGCCTGGTGCTGATCGCCAAGGCCCTGGGCGCACGGACGGCCGTGCTCAACCCGGGCACCCACCCCGACCCCGGCTACGCCCGTCTCGCCGACGTGCTCGTCACCTTCGAGGGCGACTGGGAGGCGTACCGGCGCGCCGAAGTCCCGGCCTGGACCGCCGACCACCCACCGGAGCGCTTCTGCCACCTCGTGCACGGGGTGCCCCCCGAGCACGCGCGCCAGGTGGCGCGCACCGCCGAACGGCGGGGTGCCGCCGTGCACTGCGCCGTACCGGGCGGGGGCCCCAACCCCTGGCGGACCGTGCCCGGCGCGGTGGCCGCGACCGCGGGGGAGGGCCGATGACGCGCCGCCGGTGGGCCGCGCCGGCCGCCCTGTCGCTGCTCGTCCTCGCGGGCTGCTCGTCGTCCGGCTCGGACGGGCCGGACGGACCGGACGAGGGCGCCGGCCCGACGGCCGGTGCCACGTCCCCGTCGTCCGGCTCGTCATCGGGCTCGTCGTCGGGCTCGTCGTCGGGTCCGTCATCCGGTGCCGACTCCACGAAGTCGGGCCGCTGGCAGCCCCGGCCCGGCACCCGCTGGCAGTGGCAGCTCGACGGGAAGGTCGACACCGGCGTGGACGTGCCGGTCTACGACATCGACGGGTTCGAGAACTCCGCCGCCGTCGTCGACCGGCTGCACGCCCGCGGCCGGAAGGTGATCTGCTACATCAACGCCGGTGCCTGGGAGGACTTCCGGCCCGACAAGGCCGCGTTCCCCAAGACGCTGCTCGGCGCGGACAACAAGGGCTGGCACGGCGAGAAATGGCTGGACATCCGCCGCCTCGACGCCCTCCGGCCGCTCATGGCCGCCCGCATCGACATGTGCAAGCAGAAGGGCTTCGACGCCGTCGAGCCCGACCTGACCGAGGGCTACCGCAACCGCACCGGCTTCCCGCTGAAGGCCGCCGACCAGCTCGCCTTCAACCGGATGCTCGCCAAGCTCGCCCACGACCGCGGCCTGGCCGTCGGCCTGAAGAACGACCTCGAACAGATCCCCCAGCTCGTGTCCGAGTTCGACTTCGCGGTCAACGAGCAGTGCGCCCAGTACGAGGAGTGCGACAGCCTGACCCCGTTCGTGAAGAACGGCAAGGCGGTCTTCCATGTCGAGTACGAGCTGAAAACGGGGGACTTCTGCGACACCACCAAGCGCCTCGGCCTCAGCTCCATGCAGAAGCGGCTCGCCCTCGACGCCTGGCGCGCACCCTGCTGATCAGTCCACGGCGTCCAGGTAGACCCACTGCCCGTCCACGCGGACGAACCGGCTGTTCTCGTGCTGGTCGCCCGCGTGGCCCCGGACCGTGTAGTGGGCCCGGAACTCGACCGTGCCCTCGGAGTGGAACGGCGTGCCGTCCGTCGTACCGAGGATCTCCAGCCGGGTCCACCGCTGCTCCGGGTCGAAGTCGAGGCTCTCCGGCCTGGTCGCCGGGTGCCACGACCGCAGCAGATAGGCGGCGTCGCGGACGGCGAACGCGCTGAAGCGGGAGCGCATCAGCTTCTCCGCCGTCGCGGCCGTCCGCGCGCCCCGGTGGATGGCGCCGCAGCAGTCGTCGTAGGACGCGCCGAGCCCACAGGGGCAGGGCTGTGTGTGAAGAGTGGACATCCCACGATTGTCCATGGTCGGCGGGTGTGCCCCGGTCAGGTGCCCGCCCGGCGTCCCGCCCGCGCCGCCGGGCGACACGGCCGGCACTGGCGCAGTGCAGCAGCCACCGGTCCGGGTTGAAGCACAACTCGTACGGCTGTGACGGGACTTCGGGCACCTCTCTGACTCACGCCGGACGGCAGGGCACGGGAGGAACCCGTTTCGGTGAAGTTCATGACCCGCATCCTGCGCACCCGTGCGGCCCCACTCCAGTGCGTTCCGATCAAGGACTTCGTGCGCGGGGCGCAATGATCCAGGTGGGGCGGGCGGCGGTGCCGGACCGGCGTGACCCGGGTCACGCCCGGACGGGGTGGGGGTGTTCGGCCGAACGCGTCCGCACTGCTGGCGAGGGGGCCGGGGCGGGCGGATGATCGGACCCCACAGTGCTCGGAGGAGGAGTCGTCGCATGACCGGCAATCAGAAAAGTGTTCGGTTCTCGTGGGCCGCGGCCCTGGCCGCCCTGGCGCTGGCCCTCGCCCCGGCCACCGCCACCGCGACCGGCCCCCGCCAGGCGGCCGCGTACGACCAGCAGCGCTGCGGCAACACCTCCGGCAGGGTGCTGCTGACCTTCGACGACTGGAACTACGACGACCCGAACCACATCGTGGAGGCCGGGAAGTACCTCCAGGGCCGGGGCATCCGCGCCGCGTTCTTCCTCATCAACGAGTACGCGTCCCGGTCCCCTTCCGTGGTCGAGACCCTGCGCAAGCAGGGCCACTACGTCGGCAACCACACCTGGTCCCACCCGCACCTGACGCAACTCTCCGAGCAGGACGCGCGCACCGAGATCCGCAACGGCGTGCCCAGTACCCTGCTGCGCCCGCCCTACGGCGACTTCGGCCCCCGCGAGACCCGCCTCGCCGCCGACCTCGGCTACCGCATCTGCACCTGGACCATCGACACCCTCGACTGGGACGGCCCCGGCGGGAGTTCCCGCAGCGTGCCCCAGATCCGCGCGGCCGTCCGCGACGCGCCTGCGGCGGACAAGCGCGGCGGGGTAATCCTGGGCCACCTGTTCACCCGCTTCCCGGAGGCGGTGCCGGGAATCATCGGCGACCTCCGGGACGAGGGCTATGCGTTCTGCCGGAATACGGGGGCTACTTCGCGGAATGTTCCGGTGCCGCTGAAGTGCTGAGCGGGATCGAATCCGCGATCCGGGTTGCCCGTTCATGCTGGGGAGCTGGTCGCCGACACGGTCGCCCGCGACCGTCGTCGTACCCTGCCTGAACTGCATTACTTCAGCCGACAGCTGGGAGTCCCCGCGTGAGCGATCAGCCTGACCAGCAGACCAAGAAGCCGTTCCTGTACGTCGTCGTGTGCGCGGCCGGAATCGCCGGCGACGTCGGCAAGCTGATCACGGCTGCCCAGGAGGCGAACTGGGAGGTCGGCGTCGTCGCCACTCCACAGGGCCTCGGCTTCATGGACGCGACCGCTGTCGAGGCCCGGACCGGCTACCCCATCCGTTCGGCTTGGCGCTCACCCGGAGACCCTCGCCCGCTGCCGCCTGCCGACGCCATCGTGGTCGCCCCGGCCACGTTCAACACGATCAATAAGTGGGCGGCCGGGATCTCCGACACCCTGGCCCTGGGCATCCTGTGCGAGGCATACGGCTTCGGCATCCCCACGGCGGTCCTGCCGTATCTGAATTCGGCCCAGGCCGCCCATCCCGCGTACCGGCTGAGTCTGGACCGGCTGCGCGAGATGGGCGTCCTGATCGGTTCGTACGAGCCTCACCGGCCGAAGACCGGAGGCGGAGCCGACTGCTTCCGCTGGGAGGAGGCCTTGGAGCTGATCGCCCCCAGGCTGTCCGCCGGGGCGTGATCCGCGCCGGCGGCGAACTCTGGGACGAGGGCTATGCGTTCTGCCGGAATGCGGGGGCTATTTCGCGGAATGCTCCGGTGCCGCTGAGGTGTTGAGCGATCCTGCTCCCGCTCGGAGCGGCCGCTCGGCAGGCATAACTAATCGCGTGCCACCTTCCAGCTGTCCCCACCCACGCGGTTACCCGGCTTCCACCTGAACACGTAGCCGCGGTCGTCGTCGTAATTGTAGGCAGGTGCGTAGAGCCATCCGGACTTCTGGTTGTTCTGAAGTCCGATGCTGTCGCCGTCACGAATAACTGAATTGTCGCCCACCTTGAGGGTGTCGCCCGTGACCTTCAAGCCGTTCAGGCCATCCGTTGTGAACTTGGACTGCCCGTTCCACGAGACGTCGATGTCCTTGGTCGCCTTGAGGAGCCCGCCGACGGTGAGCGCGCTCTCTGCTGTGAGTGTCTCGTGCACTGTGAGCCCTCGAAGCTCGGTGGAGCCCTTGCTCACCGTGAGCGATCCATCCGTGATGACCGCGCTCTTCGCGCTGAGCTTCCCGTCCACGGTGAGCGAACCGACCTCGGCGGAGCCGGTGACGGTGGCGCCGCCGTCCACCGTGACCGACCCGAGTTCGGCGGAGCCGGTGACCGTCGCATCGCCGTTCACCGTCAACCCGGTGAGCTGCGGGTTCTTCACCGTGACCGTCGTCGTCAGGACGTGGGTGGCTCCGTCGGGGGTCGTGTACGACAGGTGGAACGTCGTGTCCCGGAGCACCTTCCCCTTCCACTCGAAGCTGGTGATGTTCTCCTCCGCCTGCCCGGAATCCGGCGTGGCGCCCGAGCCGTGCACGACGCTGTACGCGAGGGTCTTCGGGCCGCGCCAGGTGAGCCGGACGGCATCGCCCGACGCGGCGTCGTACTGCTCGGCGTGGAAGTCGGTGACGGCCTGGACCGGGATTTCCGGGGCCGGGAACTTGGTGATCGGGAGGGTGGTGAATCCCGGGCTGGTCGGCCACTGGCCGGTGTCCGTCGTCGCGGTCTCGCGGATTTCTATCCGGGCCGTGCCGGGGTTCTTGCTGATGTGCAGGTTCTTCAGCGTGATGGTGATGCCGGAGACGTCCACGGCCGCGTCGGCCTTGGTCGGCTTGGCCACGAAGTTGGCGTAGTCGCCTTCCGGCAGTGCGATGTCGGCGCCCTGCTGGAGCGGCTCCACCGTCCAGCCCGGGGCGCTTCCGTCGCCCTTGTCCGAGTCGACCAGGCTCTGCGCGAGACCGCCTTCCGGCAGGGAGAACACGATCTCCCGGCAATAGACGGTCTTTCCGCCGCCGTTGGAGACCACGATGTGCAGGGTTGTGGTGGTGCCGTCGTCGGTCGACGCGTACAGCGGGAACGGCTCGCTGATGACGGCGTAGTCCAGCAGGCATTGGCCGATGGCCGGCTCGTTCACGGAAGGCGATCCTTTCGGGGTCGGGTGCGGGGGCCGCGGGGTCACTTGGTGTTGAAGCCGCCGGACAGGCGGAGGAAGCCGGTGCGGACGACCGGGCCGTCCTCGTCCAGCCGGGCCGTCTGGTCGATCTGCACGATCGGCTCATGCGCCCACGTGGGCGCGGGGTCGGTTCCGGCGGGCGCGTCGGGCACGACCAGTTCCGCCCAGTCCCACGTGCCCTGCGGGGAGGTGGGGTGCGGCAGGGCGAGGGCGTTGACGAAGGCCGTCGGATCGTCCCCCTGGCCGGGGCCGGGGCCGACGTCCTTGGCCGGGACCTTCCTGGTCGTGGTCAGTACGGGGCTGAGCCGCAGTGCCACCTGCATCGCGGCCATCGCCGTCCGCGTGAAGCGGGTCGGCAGCCGGAGGTCGGTGACCGGGAGCAGGTCCGTGGTGGCGTGGACGGCGGCCTGGGGGTCCAGCAGCAGTGTGATGTGCGTCTGCTGGGTGGAATCCGCGTGCAGGGCCGGCCAGTTGGCGTCGCCGATCTTCGTCACATAGCTGGATGCGTCCGGCGCGGTCACCGCGTAGAACTTCGTGTAGCCGGCCTCTTCGGAGAAGTAGCCGATCAGCCCGTCGCCCTTGTGTCCGGCGTTGCCGAGCCGGATGGCCCACTTGTAGTCGAGGTGGGCCATCTCCGGGGGAGCGGGCCGTACGGCCGCGCGCTGCTTCCAGTCGGTCAGGGCCTTCCAGTCCAGCGCGTACTCCCAGCCCGGGTCGGTGACCGGCGGGCCGTCCAGTTCGAACTCCAGCCGGGCGCGGACCAGGGCGAGGGGGCGCCCGAGGAGCGCGCCCAGCACCTCGTCGCCGTACGGGCTGCCCGGGTCGATGCCCGCGAGGGCCTGGTCGACGGTGGACAGCAGGTCGGCGAAGGCGTCCGGGCCCTTGGCGGCCAGCTCCCGCGCGAACGCGTACAACTGGGGCCGTGTGTCGCGGAGGTCGTCGATCGTGCGGATCTGCGAGTCCGGGAGCGGACCCCAGCCGATCACGGTCGTCACGTCGTCGCCCGACCCGGAGCCGGATCCGGAGCCGGACCCCGACCCGGATCCGCCCGCCCGGAGTTCGAGCCGCAGTTCGCCGAGCGGCGCCCCGGTCGGGGCGTAGCAGAGCAGGGAGCGGTCGACGTAGTTGGGGATGACCCACGCGCACACGGGCGTGGTGTTCGCGGTGAGGTCGACGAGGTGGCTGTCGTCGTGCTCGTCGACGAAGTCGAACCGCAGCCGTGCGGGCTGCAGCAGCCGCGGCGGCAGTTGGACGAAGCGCTCCGCCGGGCCGTGGTCATCGGCGTACCTGCCGTTGGTGTGCAGGCTGTCCGCGACCTTCGGGATCAGATAGTCCGCGTCGCCGGGGAGCAGGACGTCCAGGGTCTGGCCGAACTCGTCGACGACGCTCAGCCTGCTCAGGGCGAACTGCCCGGCCCGGATCTGGGTGAACCCGGAATCCTGCCAGCCCTGGAACGGCTCCGGCAGCGGTCCCGCGTCGGGCAGGTGGCTGAAGGCGTCGCCGATGAGGTCGCCGATCGCCCCGGGCGGGCGGAGGTTCGGCGCCGGGTCCCGGAGGGCGAACTTGTCGGTGAGCCCGTCCAGGCTCTGGGACAGCAGGTCCAGGTCCTTGATCTGGTCCGCGGCCGCGCCGAACGCCCCGGCCGCCTCGGGGTGGTCGGCGGCGTGCCGTTCGAGCGCGCCGCCCAGGGTGTGCTGCGGCAGCGGTACGAGGAACCGGCGCCCGGTCGCCTCGACCTGGGAGGTGGCGGACCCGTTCACCCATGTGTAGTGGGTGCCGTCGAACTTCCAGTTCGCGTGGGGGACGTTCCAGTGCTCGATCCGCCACTGGAACAGCAGCGGCTTCCACGGCTGCCGCCACGGCCCCGGGCCCGCGTCCGGGTGGTCGAGGACGTACAGGAGCTCGCCCAGCAGCGCCGGGACGATCGGCGGCAGCCCGCCCGCCTTCAAGGAGGCGAAGGCGTCCGGGAACCGACCGCCCGGCGTGACGCCGCCGAGGATCTCCGAAGGCCGTCGGCAGACGAGTGCCCCGTCGCCCTTCAGCGGGGTGTGCGCGGCGTGGCTCTTCGCCCCGGCCAGCACCACCGTCGGATCGGTCACCTGGTAGAACGGCGGCAGCGTCTCCCGGCGGACCTCGTAGGTGTCGGGCAGCGGGTGCGCCTTCCGGTACGCGGCGATGGAGCGGTCCAGCTCCGGCCCGTCCGCGCCGTACGGGATCTTCGCCCGAAGGCCGTCGAGATCGCCCAGCCGCTTCTTCACCTCGGCGGCGAGACCCGCCGGGTTCGACGGGTCGATCTCGGCACGGAGCCGCTCACGGGTGTACTGCGGCGGGATGAGGGGCAGGCCGTGCATCCACCACAGCGTGTACAACCGCTTCTGGAGCGCGGTGAGTTCACGTGCGGCCTTGTCGTACGCGTCCTGGTCGTTGTTGAGCCGTGCCAGCCACTCCTCGTGCTCGGGGGCCGTGCCGGACCAGGTGACCGATGCGGGATCGCCCGAGGTGTTGCCCTTGTCGGAGGTGTCGGCGAGCCGCCACACATAGCCGCCGGGGAGCTGCTGGAACCAGCCCTTGTGCAGGGCCTGGGCGGTGGCGACGGGGCCGTCGGGCCCGTCGAAGGTGTCCAGCAGACCGCTCGCCAGCACATGCAGATGCACGGGGTCGGCATCGCCGATGCCGTTGCCGGAGCCGGCGGGCAGGGCCGCGAGGGCCTTGGCGATCAGCGCGGCGTGCGCCTCGTCCGCGCTGCTGCCGACCGCGACCTTGTCCTTGACCTGATCCTTCTCCGGACGGTCCGAGTCCGGGACGGCACCGGTGTTCCACCGCACCTGGACGGCCCGGCCGCAGTAGGCCGTACTGTCCGGCCGCCAGCCCTCCAGCGGGCCGTCGACCGTCCACCCGAGCCCGGCCAGCACGGTGTCCACCGCCGCGCCCGGGGCGTCCAGCCGACGGCGCAGCTCCTCCTGCTCCGGGTCCGAATACCAGCCCACGACCTGGTAGTCGAGGGACGTGCCGTCGGGGACGCCGGTCAGCGGGTCGTGCAGTGAGAAGACGTTCTCGTGGTACGGCTGGTAGACGTGGAAGGTCATCAGGCCGGGGCCGATCGCCGTGAGGAACAGGTCCTTGCGGGACTCGTCGGCCGGCTCGTTCCACGCGGCTCCGTCGCCGCCGATGCCCAGCGCCCTGCCGATCTTCGTCGTCACGATCGTCGAGCGGTACGGGGTCACCGTCGGGTCCTGGACACCCGGCTTGACGGGGTGCATGAAGCGCGACGTGCCGTCCTCGGGATCCAGGAAGTCGCTCTCCACCACCCAGCCGGTGGTCAGATCCGGGTTGCCCCGCACGTGCCGGACGACGAGCCAGCGGTTGGGCACGAGCGGGAACTCCGTACGCCCGCCGACCTCACGGGCACCGCCCTGGCGCAGCGCGTCGGGCAGCTCCCAGCGCACGTACACACCGTCGTACTGCTTGTATTTGTCGTCGCTCTCGCCGGTTTCGGTGGCCTTCCACTTCTCCTCATTGGCGAAGGGGTCCGGCTCGGGGGTGCGGTTGTGGCGCAGCAGGTTGAAGTTGGGCTGCCAGCGCCGGAAGCCCTGGCCGTCCCGCTGGCGCACGCTCTGGTTGACCACCAGGGCGTCCACGGTCACCGGGACGATGAGCGTCTCGTCGCGGTCAGCCATTGGGGTGGTCTCCTGTCGTGATGAGGGTGTGCTGTACGGGTTCGGTGGTGAAGGTGCGGCGCTGCGCGGCGTTGATCATCTGGATGGCGAACTCGCTGGGCGTCAGCGGCCGGTCCAGGCCCAGCGCGCCCTTCAGCCCGTCGGCGAGGCGCGTGACGCTCAGGACGGTGTCGGGGTTGCCCGCCCCGGGGGCCCGCAGGAAGGAACGGAGGCCCGGCGTGCCCGGGAACGACTTGTCGGGGATCTCCTTCCCGATGTCCGGGCCCGTGAGCTCCCGCAGCCGGATGATGCCGTCGTCCAGTGGGTCGTCGCTGCGGCCGTCGTCCGGCTCGTCGATGCCGAAGTGGACGCCCTGCTGCGGCTCGGCGATCTCGACCCGGCCCGGCACACCCTCGACGAGGACGAGCAGGACGTCTTCGGCGAGCGCTTCGCGCCGCAGGACCCGCAGTGCCTTCTCGCCGTCGGTGGCCTTGGCCCGCGGGTACGGACGGACCTCCAGCGCGGGCCAGCCGCTGACGAGTCGGGAGCGCAGCAGCACACCGGTGACCGGCGCGGCGGGCGCGGGCAGCGGGGCCTGGCCGTGGGGGCCGAACATCAACTCGTCCGAGGTGAGGTCGAAGGAGTGGGCCAGCCCGACGCTGAGCGCGCCTTCGAGCAGGGTGGTGGTCCAGCCGGTGTCCACGTGGAAGAAGCGCACGCTCTCCGACGGCAGCATCCGGGTGTCGGGGACGAGATGCGCGAACGGCACGCCCGCCAGGTTCCGGAGCCCGATCAGCCGGTCCCGGACGAGGGCGAGGTCCTCGTCGTCCGCGGGGACGAGCGGTTCGTCGTCCTGGACCAGCCGGGCGCGCAGCTCCGCATCCGTGCGCAGGTGCTGGACATTGAGCCCTGCGGTGGGCGGCAGTTCGGTCGCGGCCGGTACCGGGGTGACACCCGGCGGCCGTACGGCCACTGCCTCCGCGACCGGCCGGGGGCGGGCCGGCGCGGCCAGGAGTTCGCCGAGGTGGCCCGCGAGCCCGTTCGTCACGAGGTGCTCGATCCGGGCCCGCGCCGCACCGTTCCGCAGGGAGCGCAGGGCCTTCTCGTCCGTCGCCCGCTGCACCTTGCCGCGCAGCCGGAGCAGCGCCGCGCAGAACTGGCGGTCGGCCAGGGCCACACCCCGGCCCGCGGTGAAGGCGGTCGCGAGGCTGACGTCGAAGACGCCGTACCGCTCCAGGTGGATCAGCGCCTCCGCCGCGCAGCGGCGGCGTTCGCGCGGGGTCTGCTCCTCGGCCGGTTCGGGGATGAACGGGCCCCGGTACCAGCCGAAGGTGGCGCGCCCGGACTCCGTCCGGCACGAGATCGGCAGATAGCCCCTGCGGAGCCGGTCGGCGACGTCCTGCTGCTCCCGCCCCGTCAACGGCTGGTCGCCCAGCGGCACGCGCAGCAGCAGCGCCGATCCCTTGTCGCCCTCCGTGTCGACGAAGTGCTCGGTGAGGGCGGCGAAGCCGGGCGCGTGGTCGGGGATCGTCTCGAACGACCACGACCACAGCGATATCAGCCGCAGCTTCTCGTCGGGGCCGTCGTACGTCTCTTTCTTCCCGTCGGGCAGATACGACTGCCAGCCCTCCAGGGAGACGAGGTGCGCGACATACCGGCCGCCGGCCGCGCGGGGCAGCCGGTTGCCGACGACGACCGCGTAGTCGCCGACCTGGATCAGGTCGTCGGCGAGCGTCAGGCCCTGGTGCTGTTCGTCGATCCGGCGGACGTGGGTCAGCAACGGCAGTTCGCTCGTGGCGGGGGCGACGGAGTGGAAGACGGCCCCGGGCACGAGGACGGTGCGGCAGACCTGCTTGTCGTCCTCGTCGGTGATCGGATCGGCGGCCTGGTCGAAGGCGGGCAGGACGACGCCCTGCTCCGTGCCGTGGAGGTCGGCCACCGTCTTCGCCTCGGTCTGCCCGAGGCAGTGCGGATCGGTGTCGGGCAACTCGCCCTCGCCGAAGACGAGTACGGCCAGCCACGGCAGCCGTGCGCCGTTCGCGTCCTTCGCCTCCTCACGCTCCCACGGCAGCGTGGGCCGGTTGAGGGTGAGGTGCGGTAGCACGTCGTCGTAGAGACCGGTGGCGCCCGGCGTCGGGTACGCGCCGTGGATCCACTCCGGCTCCACGGCGAAGCGCGGCGCGCGGACCTCCACCTGCTGGGTGACCGGGGTGTCCAGGTAGCCGTCCCCGTCGACCCGGTCCTCGCCCCGGGTGAGGGACTGGTGCGCGGTGAGCGTGTACCGCCCCGCGGTGATCCGCGGCACCAGCGAGTCGACGAACTGCACGTTCAGCGACGGGTCGGGGTCCGGGGCGTATTCGGGGTGGCTCATGCCGCACCGCCTTCGGTGATTCGTGTGTCGCGGGGAGCTGCCGGGGCTGCGGGGGCCGGCGGCGGTACGGTGACGGCGAGCGCCACCGGGTCGTCGGTCAGCGGTACGGTGACGGGCAGCAGGACCGGCGGCATGGACGCGACGTCCACGACCCGGACCTCCCGGGCCTTCGACCGGACGACGTACAGACGGTCACCGGCGGACGAGACCGCGAGCGCGATCGGCTGCGGGCCGACCCACACCGGCTCGTCCACTTCCTGCGGCACCGTGCCGGAGGTGTCGAACACCGACACCGTGCCGGTCGTCGCGTTCGCCACGTACAGGCGCCTGCCGTCCGGGGAGGCGACCAGGGCACTCGGGCCGGTGCCCGTGCGCAGGGTGGCGGCCACGGTCCGGGCGGAGACGTCGATGACGGTGACCGTGGACCTGCCCGCGTTGAGGGCGTACAGCCAGCGGCCGTCGGGGTCCACGGCCAGGCGGGTGGGGGAGGGGCCGGCGGGGAGGTCGTCCAGTTCGGTGGGCCACTTGCCGCCGGTGACGTCGACCCGGGTGACGACGTCCTTGTCGGTCTTGGCGAGGTAGACGATCTGCTGCTTCTCGTCCCATCGGGCGGCAGGCACGGCGTCGCCGGGCTGCGCCTGTACGGGGTAGTCGAGGGCCTTCTTCGGCGGGTCGGCGCTCAGGCCGAGTATCTGCATCTGGTTCGGCTGCGCGCAGGAGGCGAAGGCCCACCTGCTGTCGGGCGACACCGCGAGACCCTGGGGCCCCAGATCCATCCAGATCCTCTGGGGGACGACGGAGTGCGCCGCTCCCGGCGGGTTGGCGGAGATGTCGAGAACGTCGATGCCCTGCGCGGCGTCGATGGCGACCAGTCGGTGCCCGTCGGGGCCGACGGCGAGGCGGGTCGGGCTCTGCGTGGCCAGTGCCGACGGCTCGTACGCGGTCAGGCTCTGCGCGTCGACCGGCGTCACCGTGTTCCCCGCGCCCAGCACGTACAGCCGCTCGCTGGCCGTCAGCGGGCCCGGGTCCGTGTCCGTGGGCCGCGCCGTGACGTCGCCCGCCACCAGCGCGTCGTCGGCCGTCAGCCGCTCGTTGGTGCCGGGGCTCACGCCCAGGTAGTCCATCGCCGCGAAGAGGCGGTCGCGGGACTGGTCGGCCAAGGCCCCGGTCATGCCGCCCGTGATGGCGCCCACGTCCGCGCGGACGTCCGCGCGGACGTCCCGCGCCGGCGCGGCCCCGGCCTCGGCTTCGGCGAGCAGCTCCACGGCGATGGGCCGCGCGGTTCCGGCCTGTACGGTCTCGGCCCGTACAGTCTCGGCCCGTACGGTCTCTGTCCGCGCGGTGACGGCCGTTGCGGTGGCCGGCTGCCGCAGCGGCAGTGTCCCGTCCGGCCTGCGGTCGTCGTGCGCGATCGTCCCGGCCTTGATCGGACCCGGCGTGCCGCCCTGCGTGGGCAGCGGCAGCCGCAGATCGACGCCCATGAGCTGGTCGTTCACCCGTTGCGCGCTGCCGGGGTTCAGCTTCTTGTCGAACTTGCTCCACAGCGCGGCGGGCAGGCTCGCCAGGTTCCGCGCCGAGCCGCCCGCATACCAGGCACTCAGGTCCTGTGCCGCCCCGCCCTTCTTGGCGAGCGTCACCGTGAGGACCGAGTCCAGGTCCTTGCCGTCGTCGTGCAGGGGACGGATCTCGACCTTCTGCCCGTCGACCTTGTGGTTCTTGTCGTCGCCGAGGAACAGCGTGGTGACCGGGACAGCGGTGCGGACGGCGAAGGAGAAGGCGCCGGGGCCGACGACCCACAGCTCGTTCCCCTGCTCGTCCTTGGCCCGCACCGGCGTCAGCCCGTCCATGGGAGCGAGCCGGACGGCGTTCTCCTTCGCGGGCAGTTGCTTGACCACGTCCGACCACGTGGCCGCCGGGACATCGCGGGCATCGCGGTCCCCGAAGCCGATGGTGAACGAGACGAACCACAGGTGGACGGTGACCTCACCGGCCGTCGGCGGTCCCCACAGCCGCAGTGACGCGCCGACCTCGACCCGGATCGTCTCGCGGACCAGCCACAGGTCGAGCACGAAGCTCACCCCGATGCTGATGTCCACATCGGCCTCGAAATGGAACGGTGCCCACTCGATCAGCATGTTGGCGTGCGCGGTCAGCCAGGCGTGCAGATCGCCGGAGCGGAAGTTCACGTCCAGCGCGCCACCGGCCATGATCGCGCCGGGGGTGAGCGCGAAGTACGAGCCGCCGCTGATGGTCAGCTCCGAGGTGACCGGCCAGTTGAAGCCCAGCCTCGGCACCCGCGGATAGTGCGCGGGAACGTCGAACTCGGGGTGATAGCCGCCCAGCGTCAGGACGAAGTCACCGGCGTGCGCGTCGTCGAACCACGTGTACAGCGCGAACCCGCCGGTCAGCACGCACGCCTCGTCGAGGAGGAACGAGCCGGGCGCGAGCTGAGCGGTCAGCTTCAGGATCTGCTCGCTGGCCCGGTACTTGGCGGACAGCCCCAGCCGCACCCGCGCGTACGGCGTCCCTTCCTTGGGGAACTGTGCCGTCGCCGTGCCCAGCACCGCGACGGCGAAGTCGTCGCCGACCTCCAGCACCAGCAGCGCCTGGCCGTCGAGGAACTCGAAGATGTTGAAGGCCAGCCCCGCCGCGAACCACAACTGCCCGGCCCTCGGCCGCACCCACGCGTCGTCGGTTCCCATCAGCGTGCTCAGGACGGCCAGCGGGTCGGCGTCCGGGCCGGTGGAGGACATGTCCTTGAGGAACGGGAAGTCCAGCACCTGGTCGCCCTCGGGCAGCCGCAGGTCGGTGTTGAGTCCGAAACCGGCCATGATGCCGGTGATCTCGACGGGCGGCGGCCCGCCGAACTGGCCGCTCACCTTGCCGAACAGGAACAGCGACGGCTGGTCGGGGTGTGCCGTGGTCTGCGCGTACGCGCCCAGTGCCGTCAGCCCGAACTCCTCGGCGGAGACCGCCAGTACGCCTTCGACCAGCGTCCTGTACGTGTCGTCGGGGGGCCGGTTCACCAGCGCGCCCTTGATCGTCAGCGGCGGCCGCGCATAACCGACGCTCAGCCCGTCCAGCCGGAACCGCGGGGGCACCGGGTCGGACAGCTTGATGCCCATGCCCAGCCCGTCGACGCCGACGGTGAGTCCGGCCATGCCCAAGGAGGCGTCGAACAGCACCCACACGGTGCCGTCGGCGAAGCCCGCGCCGACCCGGCGCAGACTCAGCGGACCGACGGAACGCTGGACGCCGATCCAGGCGACGAGGGGGAGGCCGCTGCCGCCGGTTCCCTCGGTGACGGGGGCGGCGGGGGTGACGGGCTCGCCGTCCTGCATGATCACCTGAGTGCGGGGAGCGGGTGCCGGGGCCTTGCCGCCGGCGTCGTGGGAGCCGTCGGTCCTGCTCTCGCGGCCCGCGCCCCGGACGGCGAGGGAGGTCGGCTCGGACCGGCCCGGCAGCTTCAGGTCCACCGTGAAGGCCAGGCCCTTGGCCAGCCCGTCGGCGGGCAGCAGGGGCAGGGCGGGGTCGGCGGCGGTCAGCGCCTTGTCGAGTTCGGAGATCCGGTCGGCGGGCAGGTCCTCCGAGGCGATCAGCACGCCCAGACCGCACACGCCGACGTCCTCGGCGTCGGATATCTGCCCCTGCAACAGCGGCACTTGCGACAGCCTGGCGTCCAGCGCCACACCGACGCGCACGGCCCACGCGCGGGTGCCGCCGCGCGGCTGGTCCGACACGACGACCAGCGAGCCGCCGCTCTTCTCCTTGGCGACGAACACGATGGACCGGCGGTCGGCCGCGTACCCGACCGTCAGCCCGGTGACCGTCCCCAGCTTGGCCAGTACCTCGGCGGCGGACGCGTCCGTCACGCCCAGCAGCCCGGCGACATCCGCGAGGGACACGCCCTTGGAGTCCTCGCAGCTCGCCGTGAAGTTCGCATGCTGGGCGTCGTGGACGGCGAAGGTCAACGTGCGGACGTCGCCGCCCTGTTCGGGTATGTCCAGACGCAGACGGCCCTCGTAGTCCCCGTCGTACCCCTGGCCGTCGGACCGCTTGTTCAGCGTCACCTCGACGTCGAGGTCGGCGGTGATGTCGCCCAGCGGGAAGCGGGCGTCGACCTCGACCCGGAATCCGCCGCCCTGGCCGTACGCCAGCATGAGGCGCTCCAGGGCGATGTCCTTCAGGACGGGCGGCGGGGCGGCACCGAACAGCTCGAAGAGCGCCTCGGCGACGTGCCACTCCTGCCCGGCCGCGGGCTCCACGGTGAACTCGAAGTTCTTCTGGCCCGCTTCGAAGTCGAGCGCGCAGGTGATGAGGACCGATTCCCCGCCCTGGGCGGGGAGTTCCGCCTGGGCGGAGAGCGTGCGGACGGCGGCGCCGTCCAGCATGCGGATCTCGTAGACCAGCAGGAGATCCTGCAGTCCGATGCCGCCGAGGACCGACAGCACCGGCTGCTTCTTCAGCGACAAACCGATCCGGACGCCGATGATTTCGGCGTCGTCGGCCGTGGAATCGTCTTCCGCGAAGAACCACAGGGAGACGTTCGGTGTCTCCGTGGCGATGATTCCGGTGACGCACAGCTTGTTCCGGTCCGGGACCAGCGTGGAGAGGCTCGCCCCCATGGTGAACCAGTCCGCGAGGGCGTTGACGTTCACCGCGTTCTTGAGGTCCCCCAGCTCGTCCGGGAGTCCATCGGGGAGCGGCAGCTCCTTTTCGTTGCGAAGGCTTTCGAGCCATTCCTTCAGTTTGCCGACGGTCATTGCCACAACGCATTCCCTCCCGACCGATTTGGCCGCGCTGGGCACGGGCCGCCGTAAGTAGTGGACGTAAGCAGTGGAATCGAAATTCGGGCGAACGTTAGCAGTGGCGGAATCCGCGCCGGTGTCGATCAGGCCATGCGGTGGACGGCCGCGCCGGAGGTATTCGTCCGTTTCCTATGGTTGGGTTCGCTTTCCAGCTGTTTTGTCGACAGGTGCGGCGCTCCGTCGGTAATGGTCTTCGGAAATCGGCCATGAGCTGCGGTAAGTCTGGACCGGGGCGGTCCGGAAGGCGGCCTTCGCAGGGTCACCGCTATGCGACCGAGCGTCATGCGATGACGTCCAAAAATGGCCTCTCGCTCTCGCGGTGAGGCTGGGGTGCGCTGCGGCTCCATGCTATTTTCGCCCGCGTCATTGACAATCGGGGTCATTGGCAATCGAGGGAAAGGGTCGGCATGCCGAAAGTGGAGCCACGTAAGTCGGGCGCGGAACCCAATCTCCGGCATGGCGGCCGCGCCTCCGATATATGCCCCAGATGTCGCCATGTGAGGAACAAGAAGGACGGTACGAAATTCCTCCACAGCTTCCCGGAGGTCACTGACAGCAAGAAGCTGCGCGAAGTCCTCGTCACGGTGGATCGCAACCTCAGGCAGGACAAGGATCTGGTGAACGATCCGGCCGCCGTCTTCATGATGGGTGTACTGGAGGCGAAGATCGGAGGCGAGGAGTACTTTCTCGTCGCTTCCAGCGGGCGGACGGCGCAGTCCTGGATCCAGGGCAAGCATCTGGATGGCATCAGCTACCAGAGGGGCAAGTGGAAGGTGACGGAACCGGACATCCCCACAAGTCGCGACAAGTGGTGGACCGTCCAGGGGAAAACGGTGAGTCTGGGCGCGGACATCGCGGGCGTGACCAGGCCCTGCTCCGCGGTCAAACTCCTGCTCGGGCTGGGGGAGAAGGAGCTCGCCTGGAATGAAGTCGGATACCTGCGCATGAGCGAGATGGTGTACGTCGGCCCCAAGGCGGAGGATGCCAGGCACATGCGGACCTGGCATGGAGCAGGTGCCACCAACTCCTGGACGGCGCACTCCTGCGACGCCTGCGAAGCCCGCATCCCCTACCTCATCTGCGACGTCCCCACCAACCGTTTCAACGACTGACGGGCCTACACCCCGACCTCCGCCCCCACCAGCTCCTCCGCCACCTGCCGCGCCTGCCGCACCACATTCCGCAAGTGGTTGGCGAACGGGATGCGTATGTGCGTGCCGACGCCCACCACCCGGATCCGCTCCGGGGCCGCCCCGGCCGCGCGGCGCACCCGTAGGTCATCGGCCAGGTCGTCGACGACCGTGGCGTGCGCGGGCGGAGTGCCCAGGTGGAGCGCGGAGCCTTCGCGGTTCCAGTGCAGGACGGGCGGGTGGAAGCCGGTGGCGTTGACGACGTAGTCGAAGCGCTCCGCCCGTCCGTCCGTCCCTTCGATCCGCCACGCACCCTCGGCGAACGAGACGGCGCATGGGTAGGAGTCCGCCATCCGCAGCGCCCCGGACGCGTAACAGGCCAGCAGGCGGCGGGCGTTGACGACCGTCATCGCCGTGGCGTACCGGCCCGTGAACCAGGAGAAGCGCGCCATCAGCGCCCGGCGGCGCGCGGGCGGCAGTGCGGGCGCGAAGGCGATCACGGCTTCGATCAGGGGCACCATCACGCCCGCCCACGCGCAGGCGTCCTCCTCCACCAGTGCCGTCTCCTCGCGCAGCCGCTGCACGGGATCGGCCGCCCGGGAGGTCTGGAGGCGCAACGGCCGCCGGTCGAGCAGCCGGATCGACTCCACCACGCAGCGCGTCAGCCGCTGCTCCAGCAGTGGGTCGGCCGGGTCGAGCCGGGCGATCCGGTCCAGCGGCGGAAGTTCGCGCACGGCCATCGCCAGTGACACCCGCGCGGGCGGCAGCGTCCCCGACGGCGAGGTCATGGTCGTCCGGTGGCCGTCACGGCACAGCAGCAGCGCGGCATCGACCGCCGACAGGTGGCTGCCGAGCACCAACACCCGGGAGTTCGGCGGCAGATGGCTCATCCGGTCGGCCGGATAGGGGCTGTCCAGATAGCGGGGATGGCTCTCGAAGGCGGCGAAGCCGTCCGGTGTGCGGGGGCGGTGCACGCCGGTGCAGACGACGACCTCGTCGGCCCGCAGCTCGCGTCCGCCGGCCAGCCGCACCCGCGGCGCGCCGTCCGCGTCCCCCACGTGGACCGATTCGGCCGTGCCGCGCACCTGGCGCACCGCGACACCGTGGGCCGCCGCCCGCTCCCGGGCCCATATGAAGCGGTCGTGACAGTACTCGGCCATCCGGGCCCGGGGCACGCAGTCCTTCTCCCCGCCCGTCCAGCCGCGCCGCCGGAGGTAGTCGGCGAAGTCGCCCGGCCGGTCCGCGAGCAGGGAATTGACCTCGACGGCCGTGTTGCACAGCAGCAGCGGATCGGTGTCCCCGAAGGCCAGCCCCCAGCCCGCCGGGTGGGGGTCCACCAGATGGACGGACCGGACCGGGCTCTCCGTACGCCGCCCGGAGCCGAGGAGGGCACGCACCAGGTGCAGGACGACACTGGTACCGGCGACCCCGGCCCCGATGACGACCACGTCCCGCCCGGCCCCCCACCCGGCCTCCCGCTCCCCGGCCGACTCCGCTGTACGCCCCACGGGCACCTCCCTTTCCGTAGAGCACCCTGCCCAATCGGCAGTTCACCGGAACCCGCCGCTGCCGACAGCGGCGGAAAGAGCGCACCGCGCGCCCGCCACGCCCGCCGCCGGGCGAGACGCGCCGTCCGGGATGCGGCCCGCCGGACGAGCGATTAGGTTCCGTTCCGGGACGGGGACCACCCCCGTCCCGGAACGGAACCGGTGGGGCCGTGATCCCCGAAGGGACGGGACGCCGCGTGGACCAAGGACCGGACCCGTCCTCCCCGGCCGACCCCGCCCGCTGGGCGATGCTCGCCGTCCTCTGCGCCAGCCTTCTGCTGGTGGCCATGGACGCCACCATCCTCAACGTGGCCCTGCCGTCGCTCATCAAGGAGATGCGGCCGGACGCCCTGGAACAGCTGTGGATCATCGACATCTACGGGCTGGTGCTGGGCGGACTGCTCGTCACCGCCGGAGCGGTCAGCGACCGGCTGGGCAGGAAGCTGCTGTTCGTCACGGGCTTCGCCGTGTTCGGCGCGGCCTCGGTGCTCGCCGCCACCGCCGGGATCACCGAAAGCGTCCTCCAACTGATCGCCGGCCGGGTCCTGCTCGCCATCGGCGGGGCCATGGTGATGCCGTCCACCCTCTCCCTGATCCGCACCATCTTCACCGACCCCCACGAGCGCACCCTGGCCATCGGGATCTGGGCGGCCGTCGCGGGCGCCGGCGCGGCGATCGGCCCGCTGGTCGGCGGGGCGCTGGTGAACGCGTTCTCCTGGTCGGCGGCCTTCTGGGTAAACGTGCCCGTCGTCGTGGTCACCGTCGTCGCGGCCGTTCTGCTGCTGCCCGAGTACCGCAGCCCCTCGCACCACGACCTCGACCTCCGGTCCGCCGTGCTGTCCGTGGCCGGGGTCATCGCCACCGCCTGGGGCATCAAGCACCTGGCCGGTGGCTTCCGCCCCGCCGACCTGGCCGCGCTGCTGGTCGGCCTGGCGGCGCTGACCTGGTTCGTCCGCCGCCAACTGGTGGCCGCCGACCCGCTGCTGGACGTCCGGCTCTTCGCCGACCGGGCCTTCCTGGCCGCGGCCCTCGCCACCCTGATCGCCATGATGGCCATCGGCGCCGCCCTCTACCTGATCTCGCTCTGGCTCCAGTACGTCCACGGCTACGACGCCTTGGCGGCCGGGCTGCGGACGCTCCCCGTGGCCCTCGCCCTGCTCGCCTCGTCGCTCCTGACGCCCTGGCTGCTGCGCCGGGTCAGGGTGCGGACCGTGCTGACGGCCGGCCTGGCCGCGCTGCTGTGCGGCTTCGTCGTCCTGGCCGCGGCCCCGCAGCCCCTGGGCTACGGCGTGGTGGCCCTCGCCCTCGTCACCTTCGGCATCGGCGACGGCATGGCGATCACCGCCTCCGCCGCCGTGATGGTGTCGGCCGTCCGCCCCGAGCGCGCGGGCCAGGCGGGCGCGGTCTCGGAGAGCGCGTACGAGCTGGGCATCGGCTTCGGCGTGGCCCTGCTCGGCAGCATCCACACCACGCTCTTCCGCTCCCGGATGACCGGCCTGCCCGCCGTGCTGACGGGCGCCGACCTGGACAGCGCACGGCAGTCGGTGGGCGGCGCCGACCAGGCCGCCCACGCCCTCGGCTACGACAGCGCCGCCGGCCGGGCGCTGCGGGCCGCTGCCCGGTCGGCGTACAACGACGCGCTGGCCGGCACCGCCCTGGTGTCCGTGGGCATCGTCGCGGCGGCGACCCTGCTCGCGGCGGCGCTGGTCCCCAAGGACTTCCGGGCCGGCTCCGCCCACTGACCCCGTACGGCCGTCAGCCCGCGTGCATCAGCGGCGTACGGGCGGCGGTCCTGCGCTCACCGGTGCGGAAGAGCAGCACCATCAGCCGGGCGCGCGGCGACGCGTGCGGCCCGGCACTGCACATCGTCACCCAGCCGAGGCCCTTCAACGGGTGCAGCAGTGGCCGCTCGTCGCCGTCGGGGTGGGTGTACGCCCGGTCGCCCTCCTTGTACAGCGGACCCACCACCGGGTCGGCGAGGATGTCCGCCTCCAACTCGGCGAGTGTCTCGTCGTGCGGCAGCGCGGCCACGGCCGCCCGCATCTGAGGCAGGATCAGCGGCACCCAGTGCTCGCGCCAGCCCGAGAGCACCGTGCGGGCCTCCGGGTGCAGCGTCATCCACCGCATGGTGTTCTCCGGCACCTCGCGGCGCGGGAACATGTCGGCGAACGCCTCGTTGTGGGCGAGCACCCGCCACGCCTGATCGTTGATGTAGGCCATGTGGGACTGGCCCTCGACGACGTCCTGCCACGCCCGGGGGACCTCCGCGCCCGCGTGCTGGTGCAGCGGGTACGGCGGATTGCGGTGGACCGCGTACAGCCACAGCGACGTCCACTCGTGCTCCGAGAACCTCAGCAGCCGCGCGACGTCCCGCAGCAGGTCCTCCGGCGGATGGGGGTACGCGCCCGTCTCCAGCCTGCTGTACGTCCCGTGGGCGCGGTGCAGCAACTGGTCGACCTGGCTCTGGGTCAGTCCCGGTGCGCGCCTCCCCTGACGCGACGGGCGGGCGAGGCCGTGATCCTCCGGCGCGATAAGGCTCCGGCGTGCGCGGAGCAGTGCCTGAAGGGCTGCCTTGTCCAAAGGTGCTTCTCCCGAATCCCGATTATCATGAACGGCGCCGCAAGGGGAAGCCGACTTCATCGCCAAGTTTTCTTGCGAAAATCTCTCGGCAGAAATGATGACATCCCTGCTGCATGATCTACCCGCGGGTCAGCAGCCACGGGGGTGCCGCTGACCTGGCCACTTTCAGGGGGATACGTGCGCTTAGGAGACGGCCCGCACGGGCAGCAGTGGGCGGGGAACATCCGCCCGCAGTTGCCGAGGGCCGCGTTATGAGCGCAAAGAGGGGCGGCAGGGACCCTGTTCCCAGCCGCCCCTGGCCTGCACGGAGAAGGCGGCCGGACCGGCCTCGGGGACGGTGGGGGCCGGTCGGCGCGGCTCTCCGTGACCGGAATCCCGGGAGAAATCCGGGAGAAAACTTGACGACCGCTTGGCCTGCCTGAGCGCGCAGCGCGGCCTGCTCGCGCAGCAGCCCCTCGAGCACGGGCACCGGTGACGTCCGGTGCATGGCGCTGGCCGCGAGCTTTCGACGAGGGCGAACCCCGCATGCGCGGGGACCACTTCACGGTGCCCGTGGACTCGGCGTACGCCTCGGGACCACCCCCGCCTGTGCGGGGACCACACTTCCTGACCAGCGCACTTATTCCGACCGCACTCCGTTTTCATTCACTTCCCGAGAGTTGAACAAAGCAGACGTTCAGGTCTAAGCGGCATATGGGTCACTCACCCCCCCGGGCTCGGTTTCGTGGCAGCTTATCGATCTAGTCGACTGGCAGGCCAGGCTTCAGGGAGTGATCGAGGTGCCTCAGGCCCCCGGTCGGATCTGGTGGTACTCGCGGGCGCCGCAGTGAACCATGCGGCGGTGGGTGGGCGTGGTGGAGTGTCCGTCGCCATCCGCGCGTCGCCGTTCCGCAGAGAAGTTCAGGGCCTGCTGGGAGAATCCTGGGAGAAGATCTTCGTTCGTACACCCGCTGACACCCGCCGATGTTCGCTGATCCCGACGCGCGCCAAGCTCTCGACCTGCGTATGCCGCGCGCATCCGAGCCAGGCGCCTCGACGGGACCTCATCTCGACAGCCCGCAGTTGCCGAGGGCCGCGTTATCGGCGTCGTCGGCGCGCCGCGCACCGGGCTGGTCCGAACGGGCTGTGCTCGCGCCCGCCCCGGGCTGTCCGCTCCGTTCCGCCGGTGCCTGCTGATAGATCGGCGGGTACCGGCGCGACGCGAAGGAGCCTGCCATGCGCGAGACCTCGGGGGTCCCCTCCGCCGCCGCGAGCGCCGTGCGGATCGGCACCGCCTGCGCGGGTGCCGTCCCCGCGGCCGTGGTGCGCCTGAGTGGGACGGAGCTCGCCCCCGGGTGGGCCGTGGCCGTCTACGGTCTGGGGGTGCTGTGTTCGGCCCTGCTGCTGATGTGGGCCGCCGAGACCGCGCGCGCCGACATGGCCGGGGCCCTCGCGCTCGCCCTGCTGGCCTTCATCGCGGTGCTGCCCGAGTACGCGGTCGACCTCTACTTCGCCTGGGCGGCCGGTTCGGACCCCTCGTACGCCGCCTACGCCGCGGCCAACATGACCGGCGCCAACCGGCTCCTCGTGGGCGTCGGCTGGCCGCTCGTCGCCCTCGCCGCGACGCTCGCGCTGCGCCGCCGCGGCCGGCCGGACACCGGGATCGTGCTGGAGCCGCACCGCCGCATCGACGTCGCGTTCCTCGCGGTGGCCGCCGTGCTCGCCTTCGTGATGCCGCTCACCCGGGAGATCGGCTGGTACGTCCCGGCGGTGCTCGTCCCTTGGTACGGCTACTACCTCTACCGGATCGGCAAGTGCAGCTCGTCCGAGATGGAGGAGCTCGTCGGGGTCCCGGCCCGGCTCGCCGTGCTGCCCGCGGGAGCCCGCCGCACCGCCACCGCGACCTTGTTCGCCGCCGCCGCGGCCGTCGTCTTCGCCTGCGCGGAGCCCTTCGCCAACGGTCTGGTGGAGGCGGGGGCCTCGCTGGGGATCGACCGTTTCGTCCTGGTGCAGTGGCTCGCCCCGCTGGCGTCGGAGGCCCCGGAGCTCATCGTCGCCGTGGTCTTCGCCTGGCGGCTGCGGGCGAGCGACGGCCTGGGCGCGCTGCTGTCCAGCAAGGTCAACCAGTGGACGCTGCTGGTCGGCTGTCTGCCGCTGGCGTACGCGATCGGCGGCGGGGGAGCGGCGCTGCCGCTGGTGACCCGGCAGGTCGACGAGGTCGCGCTGACCGCCGCCCAGACCGTGCTGGCCGTCGTGGTCCTGCTCGGGCTGCGGTTCACCCGCCTCCAGGCCGCCGGGCTGTTCGTCCTCTTCGCGGTGCAGTTCGCCCTGCCCGGGGAATCCGCCCGACTCGTCCTGACCTATGTGTATCTGGGCCTCGCCGCCCTGCTGCTGGCGACCCGCGTGCGGCACCTCCCCGCCACGGCCCGCGCCCTGGGCGGGCGGATCGAGGGCGACCCGCACCACTGAGCCGAGGTCCGCGCCCGCCGCCGGTCACGGCTCGGTGATCAGGTCGGTGAGCGCCCTGATGCCGTCCGCGGCCAGCACCCGGCGCTGCCGGTCCGCGGGGCAGCCCCGCCGCAGCAGCCGGTGCACCAGCGAGCTCACCTGCGCGTCGTCCCCGGCCTCCTCCAGCGCCTGGCCGATGTGCCCGAGCAGCGCGCACACCACGTCGTCGGCACCGCGGCGCCTGCCCTCGGGGTCGACGAGCACACCCGCCAGACCGTGCCGCGCCGCGTGCCAGTTCGCGGCGTTGAGCAGCTCCGGCGGGCACCGGGGGACGCGACGGCCGCTCTTCTCGTCACGGATGGCCGTCGCCACCAGACCGCGGACGACCCCGGCGAGCATCACGGCGTCCTCGGCGCGCAACTGGACGTCCAGGCAGCGCACCTCGATGGTCGGATAGCGGTCGGACAGCCTGGCCTGCCAGTACAGCTGCCCCCGGTCGCTGATCGCCCCGGCCGTGAACAGCGCCTCGATGCGCTCCTCGTAGTCGGCCAGATCGGCGAAGTGCGGGGGCGGGCCGCTGACGGGCCATCGGCTGTAGACCACGGTGCGCCAGCTCGCGAAGCCGGTGTCCTGGCCGTTCCACATCGGAGAGTTGGCCGCCATGGCCACCAGCACCGGGAGCCAGGGGCGGACCCGGTTGAGCACGGCGACGCCCATCTCCCGGTCGGGGATGGCGATGTGCACATGCATCCCGTTGACCAGCTGTTCGTCGACGAGTTGGGCCGCACGGGTGCGCATCGCCAGATAGCGCGGCTTCCGTGTGACGGGGACGGGCACCAGGCCCGTGCGCGGTGCCGTGCCGCACGCGGCTATCCGGCAGCCGGCCCGCTTGGCGGCGGAGCTCACGGCGTGGCGCAGCCGCAGCAGGTGCCGGCTCGCCTCCGCCAGGTCCGCGCAGACCGGAGTGGCCACTTCCACCTGGGCCTGCAGCAACTCCGCCTGAATCTCCCGCTCGTGTACGACCGGTTCCAGGTCCACCGCCGCACAGATCTGCTCTGCCTTGGGAACGGGCAGTGCGGTGGCCGGGTCGAGCAGAAGATACTCCTCCTCGATCCCTAGGGTGAGCATGCCGTAGGGCTACCCCCACGCTGTGACGGCGAACCGCGCGGACCCCGCCGTCGCGTATTTCTGACGCAAAGACGTTACGGCCCTGCACGGACACCCGTGCCGGGGTCGCCGTATGACTGGATTTCATTCTCCGGATTTCTTTCAACTCCCTTGGGGGGAGGGGAGTTCCATGGTCGGTGTGGGGTGAAAACACACCCCGGTTCCGGCAATGGCGGTGAAGTGAAGAAGTTCACAGAAAGCCGTCCTGACTCCGGATTCTGGCCTTCCGTGATGCAGGATCTTGGACCGAACACAAGATCCCGTCACCGAGGCGGGCGACCCGGGCGGACGCCGAGTCCTGCCGCCGCACCGGGTGCGGACAGACCGGAAACGGATCGGCAGGAGCGGGAGACCCAGGCACGGCGAACCACGATGGCGGTGGTTCTTGGGGTGAAGCCACGGAAGTGGCCGGGCAACTTCGACAGCCCGAACCCGACAGGTCATCTTTCGCAGGCGGACGACGAAGGGTTTCGACATGTCTGCCTTCCCCGGCATACCCGCGCTCGTGTCCCGGGCCGGTGCCGCGACCGTCCTCACCGCCGCGACCGTCACCGCCTCGATGCTGCTGCCCGGCGTCGCGGCCGACGCCCAGGCGGCCACCCCGGGCCAGGCCGCCCTCAAGGTCGCGGCCGCCAAGAAGGGCTCGCCCTACCAGTACGGCGCCGCGGGCCCCAACCGCTTCGACTGCTCGGGCCTCACGCTCTACTCGTTCAAGAAGGTCGGCAAGAACCTGCCGCGCACCGCCGCGGACCAGTACAACAAGACCCGCCACCTCTCCGCGGGCTCCCGCCAGGCCGGCGACCTCGTCTTCTTCCACTCGGGCAGCAACGTCTACCACGTGGGCATCTACGCGGGCGACAACAAGATCTGGCACGCCCCCAAGCCCGGCGCGTCCGTGCGGCTGGAGAAGATCTGGAGCAACAGCGTCTGGTACGGCCGCGTCTGACGGACGGCCGCGTCCGGAGCGAAGGAACGGCCCCTGGCGGCGCCGCGAGGCGCGCGCAGGGGCCGTACGGCCGTGGACCGGGGCCGGGTCAGGGCAACTGCGCCCCGAGTGCCTGAAGGGCCGCGGGGACCGGCTGGAAGAAGGTCTCGCCGCCGCCGGAGCAGTCACCGCTGCCGCCCGAGGTGAGCCCCAGCGCCGTGTCGCCGTCGAACAGGGCGCCGCCGCTGTCGCCCGGCTCGGCGCACACGGAGGTGTCGATCAGGCCCTCGACCGTGCCCTCCGCGTAGTTGACGGTCGCGTTGAGGCCGGTGACCTGGCCGCCGTGCACACCGGTGGTGCTGCCGCTGCGCTGTACCTGTTCGCCGACGGTGGCCTCGCCGGCCCGGCTGATGTTCTGCAGGCTGCCGTTGTAGAGGTCCACCGCGCTCGGGTGGTCGATGCCGGCCGTGTAGCGCACCAGGGCGTAGTCGTGCCCGGGGAAGACCGAGGTCTCGGTCTGGCCGATCTCGCTGCCGCCCTGCGTGTCCGACCAGGTGGCCGAGGCGTTGCCGCAGTGGCCCGCCGTCAGGAAGTACGGCTGGCCGCCCTTGCTGACGTTGAAGCCGAGCGAACAGCGCACCCCGCTGCCCCAGATGGCGTCGCCGCCCGCGATGAGCGGCCGGAACTGCCCGGCCGTTCTGCGGAGCGTGACCTTGTCGCCGAGGCTCGCCACGACCTTGTCGAGCTGGGCCAGCCGCGCGCCGCGGACGGTGCTGTCGGCGGTGACGACGACCTTGTTGGTCCGGGAGTCGACCGACCAGGCGGTGCCCGGGATCGTCGCCCTGGCCTTCAGGGTCGCCCTGGCCGACGCGACGTCGGCCACCGAGTGCCTGGCCGGTGCCGCGGGCGCCGCGTGGGCGGCGGGCAGGGCGAGCGCGGTGGTCGCGAGGACCACGGCGGCGGTGCCTGCCATGGCCGTACGGCGTGCGGATATGCGTGGGCGTTTCACTCCTGCACCTCCAGTGGGGGGTGCCCGCCGACATCGTTGTCCGGGCACGGAGGGAACGGTGATGTGCCGGCACGGACGGGACAGCCGATGGTTAGTCGCGTCCATGTCAATTCCTGCGAGTATCGGCGCCGGGCGCTGAGCGGACAAGAACCCGTACGGCGTCCGGATAATTCTTTGCCCGCCCTTGACGGGGTCCGGGCGCGGCCCGCATGCGCGACGGCCCCGACCGCGAAGGCGGTCGGGGCCGTCGGAACCGGCCGCTCACCGGAGGGCCGGCACGCGCGCGAGGCTTACTGGGCGCCGGTCGTGTGGGTCGGCCGGATCGGGCTGCGGGGCTCCGTGCCCGGCATGCCCGGGTTCTCGCCCTCCACGTGCTCGATGGGCGCGCCCAGTCCGGCGAGGATGGCCTGCTCGCTCGGCGTGTTCTGCTCGGCGGGCTGTCCGGCCTCGGCGGGCTTCGGGGCCTCGGTGGTCATGCGGAACTCCTGTCATGCGGGTGGAACTCGGTCTGCACCGAGTATGTGACACCACGATCAACAGAGGATCAACAAACGGACACCGGGCGCCCTCCTGACTCCTCCGGTCCGGCGGGGCACTGAGATACTGTCCCCCTTGGCGCCGGGCGGAGCGGACACGGCGCGGTCGGGGGAACGTCGGGGGAAACATGGACGGCAGCGCGGCAATATCCGGTACAGGGCTCTCCTTCCAACTGCTCGGACCCGTGCGCGCGCAGTTCGGCGGGCAGCAGATCGAGCTCGGCGCCCGCCAGCAGCGCGCCATGCTCACCGTCCTCCTCCTGCGCGGCGGCCGCACGGTCTCCAGCGACGAACTGATCGACGCCCTCTGGGGTGAGCTCGCCCCGCCCCAGGCGCTCGGCACCATCCGCACCTACGCCTCCCGCCTGCGCAACCTCCTCGAACCCGGCCGCGTGGCCAGGACCCCGGCCACCGTCCTCGTCTCCTCGTCCGGCGGCTACGCCCTGCGCGTCCCGCCCGAACAGGTCGACGCCGTCGTCTTCCAGCACCGGCTCGCCGAGGCCGCCGACGCCCGCGAGGCCGGGGACACCGAGACCGCGCACGCCCGCTACGCCGCCGCGCTCGACCTCTGGCACGGCACCGCGCTGGCCGGACTCCCCGGCCCGTACGCCGAACGCCAGCGGCACCGGCTCGCCGAGGCCCGCCTCGTCGCCCAGGAGGGCCTCTTCGACTGTGCCCTCACCCTCGGACGGCACGCCGAGATCATCCCGGAGCTGAGCTCGCTCGCCGCCGAACACCCCCTGCGCGAGCGGCTGCGGGCCCTGCTGATCCTCGCCCTCTACCGCTGCGGACGGCAGGTCGACGCCCTCGCCGCCTACGCGGACACCCGGCGGCTGCTCGTCGCCGAACTCGGCGTCGAACCCGGGCCCGAACTCACCGGACTCCACGCCCGGGTGCTCGCCGCCGACCCCGGCCTCGCCTTCGCCACCCCCGCCCCGGAACTCGCCGCGCCCGAATCCGCCGCCCCCGGCCGCCCCATGGCCGTCCCCTTCCAGCTGCCCGCCGGAATCCCCGACTTCACCGGCCGCGAAGAGCTGGTGCAGTCCGTGCGCGACGCCCTCACCGAGACCTCCGGGCCCGCCGTGATGATCGCCATGCTCACCGGCATCGGCGGCGTCGGCAAGACCACCCTCGCCGTGCACGCCGCCCATGCCGCCCGCCCCGACTTCCCCGACGGCCAGCTCTACGTCGACCTCCAGGGCGCGGGCCCGCACCCCGCCGACAGCGGCAGCGTCCTGTCCCACTTCCTCCAGGCCCTGGACGTCCCGGAAACGGACATCCCCGACGACCTCGGGCAACGCGCCGCCCTCTACCGGTCCGTGCTCGCCGACCGCCGCGTCCTGCTCCTCCTCGACAACGCCCGCGATGCCGCCCAGATCCGCCCCCTCCTGCCCGGTACGGCGGGCTGTGCCGTGCTCGTCACCACCAGGTCCCGCGCCATCACCCTCGGCGGCGCCCGCCACTTCCACGTCGGCGTCGCCAGTGCCTCCGAGGCCCTCTCGCTGCTCGCCGCCATCGTCGGCGCCGAGCGCGTCGCCGCCGAACCCCGCGCCGCCGCCGCGCTCGTCGCCGCCTGCGGCCACCTCCCGCTGGCCGTACGCATCGTGGCCTCCCGGCTCGCCGCCCGGCCCGGCTGGACCATCGCCTCCCTCGTCACCCGGCTCGACGACGAACGCCGCAGGCTGGACGAACTCCAGGCCGGTGACCTCACCGTGGAGGCCACCTTCCGGCTCGGCTACACCCACCTCGCCCCCGACCAGGCCCGCGCCTTCCGCCTGCTGGCCCTTGCCGCCGCCCCCGACCTGTCCCTGTGCGCCGTCGCCGCCCTCCTCGACTGCGACGAGTTCACCGCCGAGGACCTCGCCGAAGGCCTCGCCGACGCGGGCATGCTGGAGTCGTACGCCACCGGCCGCTACCGCTACCACGACCTCCTCCGGCTCTACGCGCGTCGGCAGGCGGAACAGACCGAGACCCTCGACGAGCGCGCCGCCGCCGTCCAACGGCTGCTCGACCACCACCTGGCCACCGTCGGCAACGCCTCCCGCACCCTCGAACCCGACCACGCCCTCCAGCGCCACCTCCACCCGGTCACCCTGCCGGGCGTGCCCTTCGCCGACGCCGACGACGCCCGCCAATGGCTGCGGCACGAACACATACCCCTCGCGTCCCTCCTCGCCCAGACCGTCCCCGGCGCGCCGGACGCCCTGCGCCCCGCGGGCGACCTGCTGCTCACCTGGTCCGGTCTCATCGAAGGCCCCGCCCACCGCGAGGAACTGCGCAGGCTCTCCGAACTCACCGCCGACACCGCCCAGGCCCGCCACGAACCCCGCGTCGAGGCCCGCGCCCGCTACACCCTCGGCAACCTCCACTACCTGACCGACGTGTACGACGCCGCCGAGCGCGAACTGTCCCGGGCACTGCGGCTCGCGGAGGACGCCGACGACACCCTGTGCCGTCACCTCGCCGCCAACGCGCTCGGCATCCTCCACCTCGCCACCGACCGCCCCACCGAGGCCCTCCCCCTGCTGGAGCTCGCCCGCTCCCTGTGCGACGGGCTCGACGACAAGGGCAGCGAGGCCCGTGTGCTCGCCAACACCGCCCGCGTACACCTGGCGCTCGCCCAGCCCGGACAGGCCGAACGCGCGGCCGCCGATGCGGTCCGGCTCGCCGAGGCGACCGGCAACGGACCGACCATCGCCATGACGCTCTACCAGCACGGCTACGTGCTGCGCAGGACCGGCAGCCCCGGCGACGCCGCCGACCGGCTGCGCGGCGCGCTCGGCCACTTCATCGCCCAGCACCAGCGCGGCTGGGAGGGACTGGCCTGGGCCCGCCTCGCGGAGTGCCGCCTCGACGAACGGCGCGACGAGGACGCGGTCTCCTGCGCCGAGGAGTCCCTGCGGATCGCCCGCGAACTGGGCAAGAGCTACTGCCAGGGCCTCGCCCACGCCGTACTCGGACAGGCACTGCCCCGGCTCGGCCGCCCCGACCGCGGCTACGACCACCTCCAGGAGGCGCTCACCCTCTTCGAGCGCCTGGGCGTACCGGAGACGGCCCCGACCCGCGCCCTCCTCGACGCGGCGACGGCGGCGCGCACGCGCTGAGCAGCCGCCGGGTCCGGCTGTGCTCCGGCGCACTCCGCGCACTTCGGCGCGGGAACGCGCGCCCGGTGCGAGCTACGAGATCCCGCCTGCTCCACCTGTACGGGTGACGGCCATGGCACGGGGCAGTTCCCGGCGGCCACGGCTGCCAGGCTGACCGTCATGAGTCGCCGTACCTTCGTCGTCTCGGCCGCCGGAGCGGCTCTCGCAACATCGATCGCCGCGGCCGGCCGGGCCACCGGACCGGAGCGCCCGGCCGACCCCGCGCCCCCCTCGCTCGGCGTGCCGTTCCACGGCATGGGCAGCGGCTACTGGCAGGACGGCAGGGCCACCCCCGCCCTCCACCACGACCTCGACACCCTCCGCGCGTACGGCGTCGGACTCGTCCGCCTCGACGTGTCCTGGCACCACAGCCAGCCCGAGCCCGGTGCCCCGGACCCGGGGCACCCCTACAACCAGCGCCTCGCGGCAGTGCTCGACGCGGCGGCCGAACGCCGCATCCACGTCCTCGTCACCCTCCACGGGTCACCCCCGTGGACCCGCCCAGGCGCCGGCCCGCACGACCCGTGCGCGCGCTTCCCCGACGACCCCGACACCATCCGCCTCTGGGCACAGTGGCTGGCCGCCGTCCACGGCGACCGGGTCCGCGCCTGGGAGGTCTGGTGCGAACCGAACCAGCCCGCCACCACCGGCATCACCGACCCCGCCGAGCGCACCGCCCGCTACGCCGCGCTCCTCCGCGTCTGCGCCGAGGGCCTCCGTTCCGCCCCCGAGCCCGCACCCGTCGTGCTCGGCGGCCCGTGCCACACCGACCACCGCTTCCTCCGGGAGATCTACGCCGCGGGCGGCCGCGACCACTTCGACGTACTCGCCCTCCGGCCGCGGCTGGACGCACGGGCGCGCGACCCCTGGTCGCAGGACTCGCCGGGCATCGACCGGATGACCAACTTCCCGGCCGTCGCCGAGGCGATGCGGGCCTACCGCGACGGGGGCAAACCGGTGTGGTGGACGGAGTTCGGCTTCGCGCCCCAGTCCGCGGAGGAGACACCGCGCGGGCTGCACGAACCCACGGAGGCGACGCGGCTGCTCGTCCACTCCTTCGAGCTCGCCCGCGTCCACTACCCCGAGATCCGGCTCGCCGTCGTCTCCACCGTGCCCTGGCCGCTGCGGCCACAGCTTCCCGCACTGCGGGACTACCTCGCCCGCCACGGCGGCGGCCGCTCCCTCATGTGATCCACTCCTTGGTGAACCATTGACTCCACGATGGCCCGAACTTGGCCTTGACCCCCGCTTTCCCATGAAACAACCAAGCCGGAGGACCTCCCCGTAGATCCATTACGGGCCCGTCTACGCTGACGCTCGTGTCACCGACGAACCCCCTCCCCGAACTCACCACCGCCCGGGCCTTCGGCACCTGGCAGGCCGACCCCTTCGGGCTCGCCCTCCTGCTGCTCCTCGGCGGCCTCTACGTATGGGGTGTGTTCCGGGTGGTGCGCAAGGGGGAACGCTGGCCCGTCGTCCGTACGCTCGCGTTCTTCACCGTCGGCCTCGGGGCGATCGCCGTCGCCACCCTGTCGTCCCTCGCCGTCTACGACCGGGTCCTCTTCTGGCCCGCCGCGGTGCAGAACATTCTCCTCGACCTCATCGCACCGCTCGGGCTCGCCCTCGGCGACCCCCTCGCCCTCGCCCGCCGCGCCCTGCCCGCCCGCGGCGCCGAACGGCTGACGCGCGCGATGCGCGGGCCGGTGCTCCGGGTGCTCACCTTCCCGTTCGTCAGCACCGTGCTCGTGCTCGTCACCGAGCTGTGCATCTACTTCACCCCGTACTTCGAGACGGCGCTGCGCGACGGTGCGGTCCACCGGCTGATGTACCTCCACCTGCTGGCCGCGGGCAGCCTCTTCGTCCTGCCCATGCTCACCCGCGAGGAACTGCTGCCCGCCTGGTGCAGCCACCCGGTGCGGGCCCTGCTCGTCTTCGTCGACGGGCTGGTCGACGCCGTGCCCGGCATCGTCGTGATGACCAGCGGCACCCTGATCGCCGGTGGCTGGTACGGGACGCAGCAGCGCGGCTGGGGCCCGGGCCCGGACCGTGACCAGGCGCTCGGCGGCGGACTGATGCTGTCGATCGCCGAACTCGTCGGGATGCCCTTCCTCATCGCGGTGTTCGTCGAGTGGCGCCGCGCCGAGGGCGCCAGGACGGCGGAACTGGACCGCAGGCTCGACGAGGAACTCCCCACCGTCCCGGCCCCCGCGTCCTCGGCGTCTTCCGCGTCCTCCGCGTCCTCCGCGTCGGAACACCCGGCCCCGGAACTCACCCGCCCGTGGTGGGAGACCGACCAGGGCGTGGTCGGCGAACGCTTCCGTCAGAGCCGCGGCCCCCGCCCGTAATTCGCTTTTCCCTCGTCGCGCGTGCGGTCAGACTGGCCGCATGCACGATCAGAACCGCCGGATCCGCGCGGTGCACACGGCCGGGACGATCACGGTCTACCAGGCATACGCCCCTCACCTCGCCCTCCCCGCCGCCCGCGACGGCCGCTTCCCGCCGGCCTGGAAGCGGGACCGCATGACGTGGATCAAGCCCTCTTTTCTGTGGATGATGTACCGCTGCGGCTATGCCACCAAGGCCGACCAGGAGCGCGTCCTCGCGATCGAGATCGACCGCGCCGGTTTCGACTGGGCGCTGGCCAACGCCTGTCTGTCCCACTACGACCCGGACGTACACGCCGACCGTGAGTCCTGGCGGCGCGCCCTGAAGTCCGCTCCGGCGAGGGTCCAATGGGACCCCGAGCGCGACCTCCGCCTCCGCGCCCTCCCGCACCGCTCCCTCCAACTCGGCCTCACCGGCGAGGCGTCCCGCCGCTACGCGGACGAATGGACCGTCTCCATCACCGACGTCACCCCCCTGGCCAGGGAGATCCACCACTTGGTCACGACGGACGACCTCGACGCGGCCACCCGCCTCCTCCCGGAGGAGCACCCGTACGAGCCGGCGGGCGATCCGCTCGCCCGCCTGCGCTGAGGGAGCGAGACTTCTCCGCATGGAGAAGCGATTTCCGTGCCCGTGTTGCGGGCACCTGACGCTCGGCGACATCGGGGGCTGGGAGATCTGTCCGGTCTGCTTCTGGGAGGACGACCCGCAACAGCTCCGCCGGCCGACCATGGCCGGCGGCGCCAACCGTGTCTCCCTCGTACAGGCCCGACGCGACTACGAGCAGTTCGGCGCCTGCGACGCCGACGCCCGTGCCCATGTCCGCCCACCGCGCCCGGACGAGCTCGCCGACCCGTCCCGGCGCGGCGGGCACTGAGCCGTGCCACCGGACGGCGCGGGGCGACGCGCCGGTGGTGGCTACCTGTACCAGTAGCGCACTCCGTGGTGGCGGGAGCACGTCCCGCTGAAGTGCGCGCTGTAGGAGTAGGAGCCGTCCTTGCACTGCGCGGTGGCCCCGCGCGGGTGCCGGCCGGCCGCCTTGCACACGCCGGTGGTGTGGTGTGCGCACTTCGCCGCGGACGCCTGGGCGGCGCCGCCGACGGCGACCGGTACCAGCACCGCCGCCGTCATCGTCAGTGCGGCCATGCCCGCCCGCATTCTCATCGGCATCAGGAATCCCCCTCGATCCGTGGTGAGGGGTGCGAGCCTGCCAAGCGGACGCCGTCGACAGGGCGAGTACGGAGCGGTCGTCACCAACCCGCGACGAACGCGACGCGCCGGTGACGGACCGGCGCGCGCCGGAAGTCCCGGCAGGATCACGTGTCCTGGCCGGCGCGGTCTCAGCGCGGCCACCAGGCGAGTACGCCGAGAAGGGCGATCAGGCCGCAGATCGTGAAGTTGACGAGCTTGTGGTGGAGGAAGACGGCCACGAACTCGCGGATGGTCGCGCTGGGCCAGAAGTACGCGGCCGTGGGGGAGCCCACGACCTGGCCGTTGACGTCGGCCTTCCGGGCCGTCAGGGCGGCCCGGAAGGCGTGGAAGTTGTTGGTGACGATGACGCAGGAGTAGCCGGGCCGGTCCGCCGTCATGATGGCCTTGCTGCGGGCGAGGTTTTCCTCGGTGGTGCGGGACCTGTCCTCGCGCCGGATGTGCTCGGCGGGGAAACCGCGTTCGGTGAGGTAGTCGGCCATGGCGTGCGACTCCGGAAGCTCCTCGTCCGGACCCTGGCCGCCGGAGGTGATGAGGACGGGCGGGTTCCCGCGCGCGGCCTGCGCCTCGTACACCTTGCGCCCGCGCTCCAGCCGGCTGGCCAGCAGCGGCGGCACCCGCCGCCCGCCGATCAGCCCGGAGCCGAGGACCACCACGAAGTCGACGTCGCGGCGCGGCCGCATCCGGCCGTACAGGAAGGCGTAGGCGACGAAGCAGAAGAAGAGGAACGACACATAGCCCGCGATCAGCAAGACGGTGCCGGTGATGATCGCCAGGCCACGGGAGTGCGCGCTCGCGGCCGCCAGCGTCAGGCCCATGAGGCCGAAGAGGGCGAGGCCGGTGAGGAAGGAGAGCAGGTTCCCCGGGCTGCGGCCCTCCTTGCGGATCATCTTCACGCCGTTGGCGAGCAGGAACACCGGCAGGACGAAGGCGCCGAGCAAGGGGACGAGGAGGAGGACGACCAGGACCACTTCCAGGGTCTGCTGGCCGCGGTCGGTGGCGGTGTCGGCCGTCGCCGCCAGCCCGAACAGCAGGCAGACACAGGCGAGTCCGAGATGGACGGCGTTGCTGAAGCGCCGGCGGTCACGCAGCACGCCGATGCCGAAGAGAACGAGGAACAGGATTGCGGGGGCATAGGCGATCACGCCCGCATGGTACGCAATCGTATGACGGTGTGTCCGGCCGCGGTTTCCGGCGTCAAGGCGGCGACCTGCGGTTTCTCGCGCGAAGGCGCCCCGGGGCGAGCCGGGGCGCCCGTTGCCGTCAGTGTCCCCTGGCGATCCAGTCCCGCAGGGACGGGGCTTCCGCCCCGATCGTGGTGGTGTCGCCGTGGCCCGTGCGGACCACCGTCTCCGGGGGAAGGGACAGCAGCCGGTCCCGGATGGAGTCGATGATCGTGGGGAAGTCCGAGAAGGACCGGCCCGTCGCACCGGGGCCGCCCTGGAAGAGCGTGTCGCCGGTGAAGACCGTCCCCAGCGACGGGGCGTACAGGCAGACACCACCCGGGCTGTGGCCGGGGGTGTGCAGCACCGTCAGCCCGGCACCGGCCACCGACAGGACCTGACCATCCGTCAACTCCCGGCCGGGGGTGACGCCCGGGTGCGTCGCGTCCCACAGCTCACGGTCGGCCGGGTGCAGCAGGACGGGCGCGCCCGTACGCTCCGCGAGCGCGGGAGCCGCGTCGATGTGGTCGTTGTGGGCGTGGGTGCACACGATCGCGACCAGCCGGCGGCCGCCCACCGCCTTCTCGATCGCGGCGGCGTCGTGGGCCGCGTCGACGACGAGGACCTCCTCGTCGTCACCGATGAGCCAGACATTGTTGTCGACCTCCCAGACGCCGCCGTCGAGGGCGAAGGTGCCGGAGGTGACGAGGTGTTCGACGCGGGCCGCCATCACAGCATCACCACCGAACGCAGCACATCGCCCTTCTCCATCCGGTGGAAGGCCTCCTCCACCTCGTCCAGCGCGATGGTCTCGCTGACGAACGCGTCGAGGTCCAGCCGCCCCTGGAGGTAGAGGTCGATGAGCATCGGGAAGTCCCGGGACGGCAGGCAGTCCCCGTACCAGGACGACTTCAGCGAGCCACCGCGCCCGAAGACGTCCAGCAGCGGCAGCTCCAGCTTCATCTCCGGCGTCGGCACACCCACCAGGACGACCGTCCCGGCCAGGTCGCGGGCGTAGAAGGCCTGCTCGTACGTCTCCGGGCGGCCCACCGCGTCGATCACCACGTCCGCTCCGAAGCCGCCCGTGAGCGAGCGGATCGCCTCGACGCCGTCGACGGAACGGGAGTTGACGGTGTGCGTGGCGCCCAGGGACCTCGCCTTCTCCAGCTTGTTGTCGGCGATGTCCACCGCGATGATCTTCGAGGCGCCGGCCAGCCGGGCACCCGCGATCGCCGCGCCGCCCACGCCGCCGCAGCCGATGACCGCGACCGTGTCACCGCGCCCCACCGCACCGGTGTTGATCGCCGCGCCCAGACCGGCCATCACACCGCAGCCCAGCAGCCCGGCGGCGGCCGGGGAGGCGGCGGGGTCGACCTTGGTGCACTGCCCGGCGGCCACCAGCGTCTTCTCCGCGAAGGCGCCGATGCCCAGGGCGGGGGAGAGCTCGGTGCCGTCGGTGAGCGTCATCCTCTGCTTGGCGTTGTGGGTGTCGAAGCAGTACCAGGGGCGCCCGCGCAGGCAGGCCCGGCACTGCCCGCAGACCGCACGCCAGTTGAGGATCACGAAGTCCCCGGGGGCCACCTCGGTCACCCCGGCGCCGACCGACTCCACCACACCCGCGGCCTCGTGCCCGAGCAGGAAGGGGAACTCGTCGTTGATGCCGCCCTCCCGGTAGTGCAGATCGGTGTGGCACACCCCGCACGCCTGGATCTTCACCACGGCCTCGCCGGGCCCGGGGTCGGGCACCACGATCGTCTCGACCCGGACGGGTTCGCCCTTGCCTCGTGCGATGACACCGCGTACTTCTTGCGCCATGAGGGTGCAGCCTGCCTTTCTCGGAGAGTCAGCTGCCCCCACTCTGCGCCGGAAGTGACGCGGTGTCCAACATCCCGTAGCGATCACATTCAGCACCCTCGCCGATCAATCGCCCCCGTGTTCCCCGATCGTCGCCAGCAGGGCCCGCGCCGCCGCCGTCGGCTGCCCCGCGGCCGGGACCGCGACCCCCACCTTCCACCGCACCGGCCCTTCGAGCGGCACCGCGCTCAGCCCGCGCGCCTGCTCCTTGACCGTCACCGGCCGTGGCACCACGGCGGCGCCCAGGCCCCGTGACACCAGGTCGAGCAGCGTATAGACGTCATTGACCTGGAGTGCCACCTTCCGGGTCACCCCCGCGTCGGCGAACGCGAGATCCGCCGCCCGCCGGGCGCCCCAGTCCGGGTGCAGGTCCACGAACACCTCCCCGGCCAGCCGCGACAGGGGCACCGGACCGCTCAGTCCCGCCAGCGGATGGTCCGCCCGGCACAGCAGCATCAGCGGCTCCTCGGCGATCCGGCGCAGCCGCACCCCGTCGTGGACGTCGTCGTGCACGACGAAGGCCAGGTCGAGCTCGCCCCGCCGGACCTGTTCCAGCAACCGGCCGGAACCCGCCTGTTCCATGTGCATCTCCACCTGCGGATGGAGCGAGTGGAAGGCGGCCAGCAGCGCCCCGGCGTCGACCGTGCCCATGCACTGCTCCGTGCCGACCGACAGCGTCCCGCCCATCAGACCCTGGACGGCGGCGACGGCCTCCCGCGCCGCGGCCGCGCAGGCCAGGGTGCGCCGCGCCTCGACGAGCAGGGCCCGCCCGGCGTCCGTGAGCCCGACGCGGCGCGTGGTGCGGACGAACAACTCGGCGCCCAGCTCCCGTTCGAGGGCGCGGACCGAGGCCGACACTCCGGACTGGGCGACGCGCAGCCGCTCGGCGGCGTGGGTGAAGTGCTGCTCCTCGGCGACGGCCACGAAGTGCTCGAGGTGTCTGAGTTCCATGATTCAGCATGCTAGGTGCTGGATCGCCGTCGGTGCTCCTGGCGTGCGGCCGCTGCCCGGCCGTGGGCGGCACCCGACCGCCTCCACACACCCTCCACACCGGCCTCACCAATAATTCTCGGCCAACTCGCAACACCGCTGCAACAGTGTCACGTGGCTCACACCTGCTCCGGAAGTCACATTCCGGTTGTCGGGGCTGGCCGGTCCTGATCGGGCGGTGCAGCCAAGGGTGAGGGCCTCTGTCTAATCTCCGTCGCCATGCGCAGAACAACATTGGGACGGCTCAGCCTGTCCGCAGCCCTCGCGTCCGTCGTCGCCCTGCTCGGTACGGCCCAGTCGGCCTCCGCCGCACCGGTCGATCCCATGAGCATCACCGTGGACAAGGCGTCCGCGACTCCCGGCTCCACGGTGAACATCACCCTGAAGTTCACCAACGACCAGACGACGAACGCCCAGTTCGTCTACCAGTCGATCCAGCCGACGTACAACACCCAGCAGGACCCGGCCCTGAAGTACGCGTTCACCACCTGCACCGGTGACACGACCTCCTGCACGGTGCCGACCAAGCAGAGCGGCGCCGTCGTCTACAACGCCCCCGTCCTGCCGGGCGCCACCCGCACCGTGACCATGAGCTACCAGATCGCCGCCGACACGGCGTGCGGCCCGTCCCGGCGGATCGAGTTCTACACCTACCTCTACTACGAGTACCAGGGCGGCCAGGCCAAGAAGGACGGGCTGTACCCGGTGGGCGCCACCGACATCGCGTGCAAGACCACACCGAACGCGAAGCCCGCCGCCGCCCCGCAGCACGCGAAGCCCGCGGTCGCGCGGGCGGAGCTGGCCCAGGCGCGGCGCGAGCTGGCCCACGTGAAGCGCTGAGGCACCGGCCCGGAGCATCGTCCAGGCGCCGGACCGCGCCGCCCCGCCGAGCACGTCGGCGGTCACGCGCCACCCGGCACGGCGACAGCCGGAAGTTCGGTCCGGCTGTCGCCGTGCGGCAGGTCAGGCGGCGGACCACCGGTGCCACCGTGCCTGCGCCGCGTCGAAGCACGGGCCGCAGACCGGGAAGGACACCTCGCCCAGCACGGGGAGGTGAAAGGTGAGCCGCAGGTCGGGGCAGGCGTCCTCCGAGCACACCTGATGGCCGCGATGGGCGACCGCGCACAGACAGTGGCAGGCCTCGATCTGCTCCATCGAGGCGATCTGCTGGGAGGAAACTCTCCGTGGCCCCGCGAAGACGGCCATGGGCCGATTATAGGTCGAATACGCCTTTCCGGCCCGGCCGGAAAGGGGAGTCACGTTCACCGCTCGCCCCCGCATTCCCCCCGGAGGGTGAACGAACGGCTCCGGAGCGATTCCACCGCCCCTGAGCAGGGGAAAGTTCGGGGGCTGGAACCGGTGCGTCGAAGTCGTGCCGGCGGCAAGGAAGAAGGAAAGCGCACATGGCAACAGGCAAAGTGAAGTGGTTCAACGCGGAAAAGGGCTTCGGCTTCATCGCGCAGGATGACGGGGGCCCGGACGTGTTCGTCCACTTCTCCGCCATCCAGAGCGCCGGCTTCAAGGAACTGCGCGAGGACGACCTGGTGGAGTACGACGTCGTCCAGGGTGCCAAGGGACCCCAGGCGGAGAACGTCGTCGTCCAGGACTGACGGCCGGGAGCGGGTCGGGGCGGTCGCACGGTTCGACGTGCGGCCGCCCCGCCGGCGTCAGAGGCGTCGGTCCAAGGCCCGCCGCATCCTGCCGACCGCCTCCGTGAGGATCTCCGGCGAGGTGGCGAAGTTCAGCCGCACATGCCCCGCACCACCCGTACCGAACGGCACCCCGCTCGTCAGCGCTGTGCGCCCGCGTTCCAGGAAGACCGCGGCGGGGGAGTCCCCGAGCCCCAGCGAACGGCAGTCCAGCCAGGCCAGGTACGTCGCCTCCGGCGGCGCGTACCCCACCCCCGGCAGGTGCTCCGCCAGCAGTTCGGCGAGCAGCCGCCGGTTCTCGTCCAGCCCCGCCAGTACGGCGTCGAGCCACTCCCCGCCGTGCCGCAGGGCGGTGGTGTGGGCGATGACGCCGAGGTGGCTCGGGCCGTGGCTCACCTCCCCTGGCAGCCGGGCGAGATCCTCGGCGGCACCGGGGCCCGCCACGGCCAGCGCCGCCTTCAGCCCGGCCAGGTGCCAGCCCTTGGACGCCGACATCAAGGAGAACGCGCTCTCCGCCCCGGGCACCGACAGATAGGGCACGAAGCGCGCGCCCGGCAGCACCAGCGGCCCGTGTATCTCGTCGACGACGACCCGCACGCCATGACGGGCCGTCAGCTCCGCTACCGCCGCCAGCTCGTCCGCGGTGTGCACCGCCCCGGTCGGATTGTGCGGGCTGCACAGCAGGAACGCGGCCCGCCGCCCGCCCGCCACGGCCTCCCGGCACGCCGACTCCAGCGTGTCCGGGTCGATCCGGCCCGCCCCGCCCAGCGGCGCCTCGACGATCCGCCGGTCCATGTGCTCGACGAACGCGTAGAACGGCGGATAGACCGGGGAGTTCACCACCACGGCGTCCCCGGGCCGGGTGATCAGCTTGAGGACCTCCACGATCCCCAGCATCACGTCCGGCACGATCGCCGTGCGCTCCGCCACCACCCCGTCCCACGCCCACCGCTCGCGCGCGAAGGCGGCCAGCGCCTCCGCGTACCCCGCGCCGTCGGCATAGCCCGTGTCGCCCCGCTCCATCGCCTCCGTCACCGCCCGCACCACGGGCCCGGCGACCGGGGCGTCCATCTCGGCGACCCACAGGGGCAGCACGTCCGGCGGATGGGCCGTCCACTTCGCGCTCGTACGCAGCCGCAGCTCGTCCAGGGAGAACCGGCGCAGCGGGTTGGTCTCTTCACCAGGCATGGGAACCATTGTGCGCACCGCCGTCAACCCGCCCCGGGGGAACGGCGGATCAGGTCCGCCGCTCACCGTCGGGCCGGGCCGCCGCCCAGCCGCGGTGAGCGGGCCGCCGGCCCGCGGGCTGGCCCGGCTCGGGCCTGTCGGGCGTCGTCGGCACCTTCCTGGCCACCGGCTGCTCACGCGTCATCACCAGCCGCTCCGCGTAGTGCCCGACCTCCAGGGGCTCGCCCTCCAGCAGGGAGTACGTCACGGTCTCACCGGTGATCTCGACCCGCAGCCGGCGGCGCAGCACCTGCACCGTGAAGCAGATCCGCCCCAACTGCTCGGGCAGCCTGGGCGCGAACGAGACCGTGCCGTCCCGGTGCCGCATCCCGCCGAACCCCGCGACCAGCGCGATCCAGGTGCCCGCCAGCGAGGCGATGTGCACCCCGTCCCGCGTATTGCTCTCCAGGTCGGAGAGGTCCATCATCGCCGCCTCGCCGAGATAGTCGTACGCCAGCCGCAGATGCCCCACCTCCGCGGCCATCACGGCCTGTACGCACGAGGACAGCGAGGAGTCCCGGACGGTCAGCGGATCGTAGTACGCGAAATTCCGCGCCTTCTCCTCGTCCGTGAACGCATCGCTCCGCAAATACATCGCGAGCACCAGATCCGCCTGCTTGATCACCTGCTTGCGATAGATGTCGAAATACGGGAAGTGCAGCATCAGCGGATACTGGTCGGGGCGCGTCCCCGCGAAATCCCAGTGCTGATGACCGGTGAAGTCCGCCGACTGCTCGTGGACCCCCAGCGTCTCGTTGTACGGCAGCGTCATCCGCGACGCCGCGTCCCGCCAGGCCGCCGTCTCCTCGTCGTCCACGCCGAGGCCGGCCGCCAGATCGGGATGGCGCTCCGCCACATCCGCGGCCGCACGCAGGTTCTGCTGTGCCATCAGGTTGGTGTAGACGTTGTCGTCGGCGATCGCGCTGTACTCGTCCGGGCCCGTCACCCCGTCGATGTGGAACTGCCCCTGCGGATCGTGGTGCCCCAGCGAACGCCACAGCCGCGCCGTCTGCACCAGCAGCTCCAGCCCCACCTCACGCTCGAAGGTCTCGTCGTCCGTCGCGTGCAGATAGCGCACCACGGCGTCCGCGATGTCCGCGTTCACATGGAACGCCGCCGTCCCCGCGGGCCAGTACGCCGAGCACTCGTCACCGTCCAGCGTCCGCCACGGGAACGCCGCCCCCTCCAGCCCCAGCGTCTTCGCCCGGTTGAGCGCGGCGGGCAGCGTGGCGTGCCGCCACCGCAGCGGCTGCGCCGCCGCCAGCGGCGCCGTGCAGGTCAGCACCGGCAGCACGAAGGTCTCGGTGTCCCAGAAGCTGTGCCCGTCGTACCCCGGCCCGGTCAGCCCCTTCGCCGCGATGGCCCGGCACTCCGCCCGCGCCCCCGCCTGCAGGACGTGGAACAGCGCGAACCGCACCGCCTGCTGGATCTCCGCGTCCCCGTCCACCTCGACGTCGGCCCGGTCCCAGAACTCGTCCAGATACGCCCGCTGTTCGTCGCACAGCCCCTGCCAGCCCGTGCTGGTGGCACCCGCCAGCGCCGCGTCCACCTGGTCGTGCACCGCGGGCAGCGACCGCACCGCCGACCAGCCGTACGCGACCGTCTTCTCCAGCCGCAGCCGCTGCCCCGGCCGCACCACCGACGTCACCGTGAACCGGCTCAGGTTGTCGCTGCTCTGCGAGTACGTCCGGGGCTTCTCCGGCCCGTCCACCGTGTGGATCGCGGCCGCCGCCACCCGCAGCCCGCTGCGCTCGGTCCGGTGCACCAGCCGCAGCGTTCCTTCCTCGGCGAAGTGCTCCTCGGGCACCAGCGGCGACTCCAGCACCGCCGCCACCCGGGGGTCACCACCCGCCTTGGGCAGCTGCTCGTTGGCGACCAGCTCCGACTGCAGCACGATCCGCACCTCGGCGTCGACCGGCTCGACCTCGTAGGCGACGGCCGCGACCGCCCGCTGGGTGAAGGAGACCAGCCGTGTGGAGCGCACCCGCACCGTCCGGCCCGAGGGCGACGTCCACTCCACGGTGCGGGACAGCAGCCCCGAACGGAAGTCGAGCACCCGCTCGTGCCCGAGCAGCCGCCCGTACCGCAGGTCGAACGGCTCGTCGTCGACGAGCAGCCGGATCACCTTGCCGTTGGTGACGTCGATGACGGTCTGGCCCGACTCCGGATAGCCGTAGCCCGCCTCGGCGTACGGCAGCGGCCGCAGCTCGAACACCCCGTTGAGGTACGAGCCCGGCAGACCGTGCGGCTCCCCCTCGTCCAGGTTGCCGCGCCAGCCGATGTGCCCGTTGGCCAGGGCGAACACGGACTCGCTCTGCGGCAGCACCTCCAGGTTGAGCTCGGTCTCGCGCAGGCACCAGGGCTCGACCGCGTACGCCGGATGGGTGATCACGCGGAACCTCCCAGCAGTTGCCCCAGGTCCTCGACGACCACGTCCGCGCCATGGCTGCGCAGCGCGGCGGCCTGCCCGACGCGGTCCACGCCGACGACGAGGCCGAACGCGCCCGCCCGCCCGGCCTCCATGCCCGCCAGGGCGTCCTCGAAGACCGCCGCCTGCGCGGGCTCCACCCCGAGGTCCCGCGCCGCGGCCAGGAAGGTGTCCGGGTGGGGCTTGCCCGGCAGCCCCCGCTCGGCGGCCACCACACCGTCCACGCGGACCTCGAAGAGGTCGTCGATGCCCGCCGCGACCAGCACGTCGTGGCAGTTGGCGCTGGAGGAGACCACCGCCCGCCGCAGCCCGGCCGAACGGACCGCGTGCACATAGCGGACCGAGCCCTCGTACGCCTCCACGCCCATCTCTTTGATCTTCTGGAGGACGATCGCGTTCTTCCGCGTCCCGAGCCCCTGCACCGTGTCCCGCTCCGGCGGGTCGTCGGGGCCGCCCTCGGGCAGCGTGATGCCCCGCGACGCGAGGAAGGACCGGACGCCGTCCGCCCTGGGCATCCCGTCCACGTACTCGTCGTAGTCCGCGACCGCGTCGAACGGCCGGTAGTCCGGCCCGTCGCGCAACCGGAGGAACGCGTCGAACATCTCCTTCCACGCGGCGGCGTGCACCGTCGCCGTGCGGGTGAGCACGCCGTCGAGGTCGAACAGACAGGCGCGGATGCCGGAAGGAAGCCCGAGGCTCGTCACCCGGCCATGATGCCTCGTCGGGAGCGGAAGCGCGCGCGTTCCCTGCAGGACCGTGCAGGCCCGTGCGGAACGCGCGCATCCGCACCGTAAAGTGATCAAATGACCCGAGCCGTTGATGCCGTCGAGGCCGCCGCGATCGCCCTGGGCCAGGGCGTCTGGATCCCCCATGGTGAGGAACAGGCGCTGGGGAGCGCCCTCCTCGCCCACCGCGACGCTTTGGAACCGCGCCTGCTCCCGGACATGCCCGCGAGCCGTGACCCGCAGGGCTGGGTGTCCCAGCACGTGCTGTGGCTGGAGGACGTGGCCGCCCTCGCCGCCACGCTGCGCGACCAGTGGTACAGACGACTGCCCACCAGCCACATGACCGCGCTGGTCTCCGCCTACGCCGACCAGGCCGGCGCCGCGATACCGCTCGCGGACCGGCTGCGCGCCGCCTGGGACGCGGAGCCGCCCGGCACCCTCACCCAGGAACAGGTCGCCTGGTGGGAGGAGTGGCACGTGCCGGCCGCGGAGCGGCAGCAGCTCGACGCGGTGACGCACCGTCTGATCGTGATCGGGTCCGTGGTGGTCGCGGCGGTCACGGGGGCGTGGCAGGGGGGCGGCGGGTCCTGACCCGCGCCCCGTGGTGCGGGGCGGCCGGGAGGGCGCGAGAATACGGGTGACCGGAAGGGGCACCCGATGGCACGTACCGACATCATCACCGAGCTCGAGGCCGACCACCGGGTGCTCGAGGCGCTGTTCCAGTCGATCCACCGGACCCGCCTCGAGGACGTCGGCCGCGAGGACCTCCTGGAGGAGGTGGCCGCCGAGCTGGCCCGGCACTCGGCGGCGGAGGAGCAGTACCTCTACCCGGCCGTGCGCGCCCGGCTCGCCGAGGGCGACACCTTCGTCGAGAAGGAGTCCGGCGGCCAGGAGCGCCTGACGGCCATGCTGCGTGGGCTGGAGTCGAGCACGGTGTACGAGCCCGGCTTCGACGCGCGCGTCCGCGCCCTGGAGCGCGAGGTCGGCCAGCACGTCCGGCACGAGGAGCACGACGTCTTCCCCCTGATCCGCAAGGCCTTCCCGCCCGACACGCTGTGCCGCCTGGGCGAGGAGGTCCGCCAGGGCAGGGGCGGTGACGGCGGTCAGGTGAGCGAGAAGTCGTCCGCGTAGACGCTGCCCTGGCCGTACCAGCCGTGGACGTACACCGTGACCTTGCCCGTCGCGTCGGTCGTGAAGGGCACGGTCAGCCGGGTCCACGCGTCGGACGACGCCCACTGGCTCGCCGTCGCCCCGCCGGCGACCCCGATGTAGGCGTAGTCGCCCCGGACCCAGCCGGTCAGCGTGTGCGCGGAGTTGGGCGCGAGGGTCACCGTCTGCTCGCACTGGCCGGTACGGTCGGCGGCCGGCGCGACCTGGAGGGCGTGGGCGCCCCCGTGCACCGGTGAGCCGACGACCGTGCTCCCGGTCTGGCACGACCAGGGGCTCACGCTGCCGGTCTCGAAGTCACCGTTGACGAGCGGCCCGGTGCCGCCGGGACCGGTGACGGTCAGGGTGTACGTGGCGGTGTGCGTGCCCGACGGGGCGGTTCCGCGGACGGTGACGGGGTAGCTGCCGGGCGCCGCGGCCGCGGTGGTGGTGACGGTCAGGCGCGCGGAGGCGCCGGCCGTCACGGAGGCGGGGCTGAGCGAGACGGTCACACCGGCGGGCGCCCCGCTCGCCGACAGGTCCACGGTCTGGGCGGTCCCCGCGACCACGCCGGTGTTCACCGTCGCGCTCGCCCCGCCGCCCGGGGGAACGGACGCAGAGGAGGGGGAGACGGAGAGCGAGAAGTCGGGTGTCGTCGGGGCGCCGCCGCCGGTGAAGGGCGCGAAGGCGTGGCTGAAGTACCAGGTGTCCTGCGCGATCCCGGAGCAGGAGTCGGAGCCCTTGGTACCGGGGCAGCCGCCGTTGTCGCGCTGGAGGGCCCAGAAGGAAAGGGTGTTGATGCCCTGCGAGACCGCCCAGTCGTAGACCTTCGGCGCGTCCTGGGTGGTGAAGGTCTCGGCGGGGCCGTAGTCGTCGATGCCCGGCATCTCGGTGACCCCGGTCATGGCCCACAGCTCGGCGGACGACTTCGCCGGGTACAGCCCGGCCAGCTGCCCGTGCAGGCCCTCGGCGGCGCTCCGCGTGTCGGCGGCCATGTCGTGGGTCGCGCCGTCGTAGTAGTCGAACGTCATGATGTTGACGACGTCGACGCGGGCGCCGGCGGCCACGGCGCCGCGCAGCACGGCGAGCCCGCTGTCGGCCAGTCCGTGGGTCGTGGTGGGCAGGGTGTACGAGAACTGCAGGGGGCGCCCGGTGCTCGCCGCCCAGTCCTGCACGATTTTGATCGCCTGGTTCCGGCGGTCGATCCCGGCGCTGTTGGTCAGGGAGTTGTCCTCGATGTCGAGGTCCAGCCGGGTCACCCCGTAGGTGGTGACGAGGTTCTCGTACGCGGCGGCGATCTTCCCGACGTCCGTGCAGCTGTCGGCGAGTTCGGTGCCGCCGTTGTCCGCGGCGTAGCCGCCGAAGGACGGGATGACGTCGCCGCCGTTGTTCCGGATGGTGGTGAAGTCGGCGCCGAAGACGGACTGCGACACGGGCTTGCTCGTGTCGCCGTTCCAGTAGGGCGTGCAGGAGCCCTTCGCCTCGGTCTGGAGGAAGGCCATGGTCAGGTACTTCGCGCCCGACTGCGCGGACAGCGCGGCCGGGCTGCCGGACGTCCAGCTCTCGAAGTAGGGCGCGAAGACGTGGGCGGGCAGGGGTGCGGCGGCCGTCGTGCGCGCGGGCGGGGCGCTCGCGTGCGCCGTACCGCCACCGCTCAGCGCCAGCCCGGCGGCCGCCGTGGCGAATGCCATGAAAAGGGTGTGAAAGGTGGGTATTCGTCTCATCGATGCTCCCGGTGAGCCGGTCGTGCGTGACAGGTGGGGGACCGGTTGCGCGGTGAACATCGTTGGACTGGACCAGAGTTGCGTCAAGGGTTCGGACGCGACGGTCCCGCGGGGGTCAGTTCACACGGACCGTGGTCACGGGGGAACTCCGCAGTTCGTCCGGATGGGGGTCGTCCGTGGTGTCGAGGCCGTACAGCACCCCGCGGAGCTGGAGCACCCCGGGGTGCTGGGGGCGTACGGCCGTCTCGACCGTGGCCCAGGCGCCCGAGGCCGCCGTCCTGCCGCACCCCACCGTGTGCCACGCGCCGTGCCGGCCGCCGCGCTCCAGGACGCAGGCGCGCAGGAAGCGGGCCGCGTCGTCGCCCCCCTCCCCGCTGACGTGGACGGTCTGGCCGGTGCGCACGGGGTGCGCGGGCGCGGCGATGTCCATCACGCCCTTCGCGGACGCGGGGGTCGCGCCCAGTGCGAGCGCGGCGGCCGCGAGGATTCCGGCGGCGGTGTACGGAATTCGACGTTTCATGTCGGAGGTCACCCACCTCTGCGTTGACGTGAACTCGGGGGAGCGGACGGCGTGTTGCGGGCAAGGGGGACGGGAAAGGTCTGTCCGGACCCCGCCGCGTTACACTTTCATGGTTGCGCAACCATTTAAGTGACCCGATGCGTGGAGGTAATTCATGGGTGTGACCTTGGCCAAGGGCGGCAACGTCTCCCTGAGCAAGGAGGCCCCGGGGCTCACGGCCGTGGCGGTCGGCCTCGGCTGGCAGTCGCGCACCACCACCGGTGCGGACTACGACCTCGATGCCAGTGCGCTGCTGTGCGGCGCGTCCGGCAAGGTCGTCTCCGACCGTCATTTCGTGTTCTTCAACAATCTCGCCAGCCCCGACGGTTCCGTGCAGCACACCGGCGACGAATTGACCGGCGGCACCGGCGCCAGCGACGACGAGACCATTCACGTGGACTTGGCGCGCGTCCCCGCCGAGGTCGCCAAAATCGTCTTCCCCGTCTCCATCTACGAGGCCGAGCTCCGGGGCCAGGCGTTCGGGCACGTGCGCAACGCCTATATCCGCGTGGTCAACCGAGCGGACGACCGGGAGCTGGCCCGCTACGACCTCACCGAGGATGCCTCGACCGAGACGGCGATGATTTTCGGCGAGCTCTACCGCCACGCTAACGAGTGGAAGTTCCGTGCCGTCGGCCAGGGTTACGCCTCCGGCCTGCGCGGCATCGCAACGGATTTCGGGGTCAACGTCGGCTGACGGCCGATCAGCGCGGGTGCGCGAGTACCCGTACGGTGTCGTGTCTGTTCGCGGGTTTCCGGTACGCCCATCCTGTTGTCGGGTCGGATGAGCACTCTCGGCTGACCTATGACCAACACTTGCTATATTGCGCAACTGAGCAAGTAGAGCGGCCGTCGTGCGCGGCGGCCGCCCGAACGGATGGGGAGCGCGCATGGCCGGCAGGCGGATCGAGACCCGGGGGGAGAGGGCGGGGCGGCAGGCCACGCGGCCCCGCACCGCACCCCATGCGCCCGCGCGGGTCCCGGGGCCGAGAACCGGCCGGAAGCCCGCGCGGAGCGCCGCCGGCCCCCGGGGGCACGGACCCCGGCCCGCGCTGCTCGTCTCGGCGGCGCTGCTGGCGGTGGGGGCCGTGCTGGACGAGGCGTTCGGCAGCGGGCTGGGCTGGATCTTCGCGCTGGCGGCGGCCGCCTCCGCCGCGCTCGCCGCCGTGGCCTGCACCGGCGCGCAGACCTGGTGGGCGTTCGCGCTGCCCCCGCTGGCCATCGCCGTGGTGGCCTTCACCGCACGGCTCCTGCTGGACTCGTCCGCCACCGGCGCCGACACGACCACAGCGATGGCCACGGCGCTGCACTGGGCCATCGATTCCTTCCCCGCCATGGCCGCCGCCGAGCTCTCGGCGCTCGCGGTCCTGACGCTGCGTACCGTACGGTCCAGGCGATACAGGAGGGCCGTCCATGCGTGACCGACACCGTTCCGCCGACCGGGCGCCGAGCCGCCGTGACACCCACGGCCGCGGCCGCGCCGGGCGCCCTGTGCGCGCCGCGGCCGCCGCCCGGCTCGCCGTCTGCCTGACCTCGGCGGCCGTCATGCTGACCAGCGGCGTCGGCTGGTTCGCGTACCACTGGCTGAACAACGGGCTCATCACCTCCAGCGCGCTGGACGCGCTCCGCAAGGGCGCGCCGCCGAAGCTGGACGACTCGGTGAACCTCCTGCTGATCGGCCTGGACAGCCGCAAGGACATGGACGGCAACGACCTCCCCAAGGAGTTCGTCCAGCAGGAACTGCACGCCGGATCCAGCGAGATCGGCGGCTACAACACCAACACGCTGATCCTGATGCACATCCCAGCGGACGGTGGCAAGGTCACCGCCTTCTCGATCCCCCGCGACGACTACGTCGAGATCGCGGGCGGCCGCGGGGAGCACAAGATCAAGGAGGCGTACGGCATCGCCAAGGCGGAGGCGGAGGACAAGCTCACCGCCCAGGGGGTCAAGGGCGCCGAGCTGGAGCACCGGAGCCGGGAGGCGGGCCGGGAGGCCACCCTGGCCACCGTGCAGCAGTTCCTCGGGGTGCCGATCGACCACTTCGCCGAGGTCAACCTGCTGGGCTTCTACGACATCGCCAAGGTGGTGCAGCCGGTGCAGGTGTGCCTGAAGAAGCCGGTCCACGACCGCTACTCCGGCGCCGACTTCCCCGCCGGGCTCCAGGAGCTGAACGCCCGCCAGGCCCTCGCCTTCGTACGGCAGCGGCACGGTCTGACCGGCGGCGACCTCGACCGGACCCACCGTCAGCAGGCTTTCATCTCGTCCGTCACGCACAAGCTCAAGTCCCAGGGGGTGTGGGGCGACCTCGGCAAGCTCCAGGGGCTGTTCGACGTCGTGAAGAAGGACGTCGTCATCGACGACCGATGGAACATTCTGGACTTCGCCCAGCAGGCCCCCAACCTCACGGGCGGCAACGCCGAGTTCCACACGCTGCCGATCGCCGGATTCGCCACCCGAAAGGGGGAGGCCGTCAACCTCGTGGATCCCGTGAAGGTGAGATCCCTCGTTCAGGCGATGATCGGCCATCAGGTGCCGGCCCCCGACGCGCCGTCCGTGCCGGAGAAGAGCGTGGCGCCCGTGGACGCGGCGTCGACCACCGTGGACGTGCGGAACGCCTCGGGCACGCCGGGCGCCGCCGCGGGCGAGTCCAAGGCGCTGGCGGCGCTGGGCTACCGCACGGGCCAGGTCGCCAACGCGCCGTCCTCCCGTACGACCTCCGTCGTGTACGGCAAGGGCTCCGAGGCGGCGGCCCAGCGGATCGCGGCGCAGCACGGGGTGAGCGCCACCCCGGACCTGACGCTCTCCGCCGGACGCGTCGTCGTGACCCTCGGCGTGGGCTTCACCTCGTCGCCCCCGCCCTCCCCCTCGCCCCACCCCTCCGGCGGTGACGCGAAGGCGGGCGAGCCCTCGCCCGTGCCGTCGGACGCCTTCCAGGGCGAGGCCGTCAAGATGGGCGGAGTGCCCTGCGTCGAGTGAGGGCGCGCGGCCGCCGTGGAAGGCGGCGGTGGCGCGGCCGGGAGTCCGGGGGACAATCGGTGGGGACGGCCACCCGGAGCGGTGGCGCGGGCGGAAGGAGCGAGCGTGCGGCACCCCTGGAAGCGACGGATACGGCTCGTCGCCGTGGCCACCGTGACGGTCGCCGCGGCGGTGGCGTGCGGCGGGCACGGAACGGCCGCGGACCCCACGCGAGGCCCGTCGCCCGCGGCCAGTGGCACACCCGGCCCGAACGCGTCGAAGGCCGCCGGGAACCAGGACGTCGCGCAGTGGGCCCCGCAGGTCACCACGTACGCGAAGAAGGCGGCCGTCGACCCCCGGCTGCTGATGGCGATCCTCTACAACGAGTCCTACAAGCCGCACGACCCCGAGCTGGAGCGTGCCTGGCAGCGGCTCAAGCCGGACTCCGCCTTCGGCATCGCGAACATGCACAAGGCGGCGTTCGACGACACGAAGTCCGGCCGCTTCGCCGACCGGGACTGGCAGGAGCTGCCCGACGACCCGAAGCTGGCCGTCGAGGCCGCCGCGTGGTACCTGCACGACCTGGCCGCCCAGCTGCCGTCGTCGCGCTCCGGCACGTACACCGAGAACGAACTGCTGGCCCTGGGGTACAACGCCGGCGCCGGGAACATGCTGGCGTTCGCGCGGGGCGCCGAGCCCGGCTCGATGGCCCGGTCCTATCTGGACCGCCTGCACCAGAACTGGGGCAAGGCGGGCGAGGCCGTCGGACAGCGGGAATGACGGCGAGCCGCCGGACCCGCATCCGGCGGCTCATCGTCGTACCCCCGCCGGACGTCAGTTGACGTTGACGGCCGTCCAGGTGGCGGCGACGGCCTGGTACTCGCTGCCACCGGTGCCGTAGAGGTCGCCCGCGGCCTGGAGCGTGGCCTGGCGGGCCGCCGCGTAGTCCGTGGTCGACGTCATGTACGTGGTCAGCGCCTTGTACCAGATGGCGAGGGCCTTGTCGCGGCCGATGCCCGACAGGGTCGACCCGTCGTAGGTCGGGCTGTTGTACGTGAAGCCGTTGATCGTCTTCGAGCCGCTGCCCTCGGACAGCAGGTAGAAGAAGTGGTTGGCGATGCCGGACGAGTAGTGCACGTCCACGGTGCCCGCGTCCGCGCTCCAGTAGTCGAGCGAGGAGCCGTCCTTGCTGGGCTGGTCCATGTAGCGCAGCGGCGTGCCGTTGCCGTTGATGTTGATCTGCTCGCCGATGAGGTAATTGGCGGGCACGTTGGGGTTGTTGGCGAAGAACTCGACGCCGGTGCCCATGATGTCGCTGGTGGCCTCGTTGAGGCCGCCGGACTCGCCCGCGTACTCCAGGCCGGCCGTGGCGGAGGTGACGCCGTGCGTCATCTCGTGACCGGCCACGTCGAGCGCGGTCAGCGGGTTGCTGTTGCCCTGGCCGTCCCCGTACGTCATGCAGAAACAGGAGTCGTCCCAGAACGCGTTCACATAGCCGTTGCCGTAGTGGACGCGGGACGAGGACGCGACGCCGTCGTTGCGGATGCCGCTGCGGCCGAAGGTCTGCTTGTAGAAGTCCCAGGTCTCCTGCGCGCCGTAGTGGGCGTCGACGCCGGCCGTCTGCCGGTTGCTCTGGCTGCCGTTGCCCCACGTGTCGGTGGAGTTGGTGAACAGCGTGCCGCTGCCGGACGTGCCCTGCTTCATGTCGGTGGTGCGGTGGCCGCCCCGGGTGTTGTCGAGCATCTGGTACGAACTGCCGCTCTTCGTCGTGCCGATCGTGACGCGGCCGTTGTACTGCCCGGTGCCCGTGCCGGTCTCGATGCCGTCGAAGGAGTACAGCTTCTTGCCGGTGTTGGCGTCGGTGATGATGTGCAGCTGGCTGGGGGTGCCGTCCTTCTGGACGCCGCGCACGATCGACTCCCAGGCCAGCACGGGGGTCCCCTTGGCCGCCCAGACGACCTTGCGCGAGCTGCTCGGGTCGGCCTGCGCGGACTTGACGTCCGAGGGGGTGGCGCGCAGGGCGCTCTTCTGTGCCGTGGCGGCCGGGATCTTCGGGGTGGTGCTCGGCACGGCGATCGACTTCGACGTGGCCTTGGTGACGCTCTTGTGCGCGCCCTTGACGTGGACGACCAAGTCGCCACCGAGCACGGGCAGTCCGTCGTACGTCCGCTCGTAGCGGGTGTGCACGGTGCCGTCGGCGTCCCTGACGACGTCCCGGACGACCAGCTTCTCCTTCGCCCCGAGCCCCAGCGAGCGCGCGGTGTCGGTGCTGCCGTGCTGCGCGGCGGCTATGAGCGCGGTGCGCTGCGGCACGGACAGGGCGGCGGCGGAGGCCGGGTGCTCCGCGGTGGGTGCGGCTCCGGCGGTGCTCACCTGGACGCCCGCCGCCACCAGGGCGGCGAGGGCGACGAAGGCGGCGCTGTTCCGCGTGCGGCGCGAGGGACAGGCGATGCGGGGGGTTGATCTCACGCGAACTCCTTCGGCTTGGCTGCTGGTGACAGCCCGCTGTTCGGCGACACGGATGCGTCGCCGAGTATGGCGTGGGTGCGGTGGTACACACGGCGCTCTCCGATGCAGGCCGTGTTGGAACCGAGGCGAGCGTGCCACCGAATCCCCGAACTTGGCAGGTTCACGGCGAAGAGTTGGCCGTGAGTTGACCGATGGGCGTACATCCGCGTCCGGAATGCGGAATCCGGCCCGGGTGGCCGGATGTGGACCCTTGCGCTCCGATCTCCCGGTGTCCCGTGCTCGCCCGTGCGGGTGATATCTCGTCACCCGGTGACGCCGGACAGCGGCCGCCGCCCCCCGGCGCGCGACCATGCCCGAGTGGGGGTTCGTACGCATCGGCCCCAGCCCAGACCGTTTCCCCTTGCGTGGAGGTGCCGTGTACACCACCGAGCCAGTCGCCGTGCCACTTCATCCCTCGCCCCAGGAGGACCAGCTGGCGGAGGACTACGCCAGCCTCCTCGGCACCGTCTCCCGCATCGACCAGGCCGTACGCGACGGTGCCTGGGAAGCCGTACGCGACGAGCTCGACCAGCTCATCAGCGCCGCCGAGGACATGTGGGCCACGCTCTCCGACACCGACGACGAGGAGGAAGTCGACCGCTACCAGGCGCCCGTCACCGTCTCCGCCGACCCGGCCACGGTCCGCAGGCTGGTCGCCCTCTACGCCGAGCCCCACTTGGTCGGACGGCTCCTCCACCCGGCCGCACCCGAGACTCTCGCGGGCGACGCCCCGCGCGCCGCCGCCGCGGACGGGGCACGCCTCGACGAGGGCGTCCCGGCCGGGGGGTTGTCGGCCGTCACCCCCTGACCCGGAGCGTTCCCGCCGGGCCTCCGGGCCCGCCGCCGGGGCCGGAGGGCGGCCTCCCCTCCGGCCCCTTTCCCGAAGCCCCCGGAGCGGAATCGCTCCGTTCTTTGCCTTCTTTGTCTCTTTGCCTGCTTGAACTCATCTGAGTCATGCTTCGCCGGGCCCGGCTTCGCCACCTACCACTGGACGCGGCCCGTCATCGCGCTGAAGCTCTGCGTCTTCCCCGGACCTGTGGGTCACCCGGCTGCCCGGCGGCTACGAGGGGTCGATCCCGGCGGTCCTCGACGCGGCGGTCGGGGACGCGCCGGGCCGGGAGGAGGAACCGGCCCGCACCCGCGCGAACAGATCATCCGTCAGCTCGTACGTCGCGCCGGCATGCAGCCCCCGCTCCCGCTTCACCGGGTCCGGATGGGGGTTGCGATAGAGCCGCTCGGCGAGCCCACGCAGGCTCCGCATCACCGGGACGGTGTCTCCCAGGGCCTCCGGTTCGCCGGTGAAGGCCCTTTCCAGAAGGCACAGAAGCCCCGCGTATGTCTCGTTGAAGCCGTCGGCGGCCCGCCGCACCGCACCACCGGCCGGGAAATCCACCGCCCTGGCCGCGGGATCGATGCGATAAACGGCGTCCAGGTCCACCTCGATGGACGGACCGGTCGGCCCCGACGCGGGTGTGTCGTACGGCCCGTAGCCGCGCTGCCGGTAGATCTCGTCGAACCGGAAGTAGTGGGCGGGCTCCCGGGCCTCGCCGAAGATCCGGTCGTCGGGGTTGTAGATCGTCCGGTCCACGCCTTCGCCCTGCTCGGTGATGACCCGCAGCGCTTCCAGCGCCGAGGCCGGACCGGTGACCCGGAAGATCTCGCCGCCCGAGTTGTAGAAGTGCTCGGGACCGAGCTGCCGCCGGGGGTCGCCGCGGAAGAGCTCCGCCTCGCCCAGTTCCTCCGCCAGCCGGACCAGGCCCGTGCCGATGGTGTTGTAGAACTGGCCGATGGAGGTCCAGCCGTCGTCGTCCGCGACCGAGGGGTGGCCCGGCGGTTCGGCCACGTACTCCGGGCGCTCGATGTGGAGGAAGGTCTCCAGGGCCTCCACGCCGAAGTGCCGCAGGGCGACGGGGAAATGGTCCTTGCTGTACGGCAGCCGGGCGGGATACCCGGTGACGAAACGGGAATGGGCCACCAGCGGCTGTCCGTCGACCGCGTTGAGCACATTGGCGACCAGCGCCATATGGAGCATCTCTTCGAGCACGATGGCCCGGATGGCATAGAAAGCGGCCCTGTTGGTGCCGGGGCGCAGCGTGTACATCGCCGTGAGGTAGGGCGGGATGGTGAGGTGCTCCAGCGTCAGCGCGGCCTGGAGGAAGACATGCAGGTCGGCGCGGTCGCGCGGGACCCGGAACGGCGGCTCCTCGACCAGCGCGAGCTCGCCCGGGAGATCGGTGTGCGCGACAGGCGGACGGGCGGTCGTCACGGCGCCCTCCTAACTCGGCCGAGGGGTGACGGGGGAGGGGACGGCGGCCGGGCCGGGGGCGGCGGCGGGCCCGGGGAGCACGGTGACGACGGTGGGATCCCGCCCGGTCCGTACGGCCACCGGCCGGTGGAGCTCCGTCAGGTCGCGATGGATCCGCTCGCTGCTGCGCAGGGCGAGCGCCGCCAGGGTCAGCGACGGATTGGAGGTGCCCACTGACGGCATGCTGCCGCAGCCGACGGCGTAGAGATTGGGGTGGTCCCAGCAGCGCTGCCACGAGTCGACCACCGAGGTGTCGCGCGAGTCGCCCATGAGGTGCGTGCCCGCTCCGTGCCCGGCGCCGTGGAAGTCCCAGTCGCGGTCGTCGAAGCGGAAGTGGCCGGGGGAGAACGGCCCGGGGCCGTACGCCGTGCGGTCCTCGGCGCCGAGCAGACCGAAGATCCGGTCGGAGACGGCCTTCGCCGCGACCATGCCGCGCTTCACCCGGTCGGACAGGTCGTAGGTGAGGAGCGGCCGGGGGATGCCCAGCCGGTCGCGGTGGGCCGGGTCGAGGGTGACCCTGTTGCGGCTCTCGGCCTCCTGCTCCAGCGCGAACTGGAGGGAGAACTGCCGGCTGATCCACGCGCCCAGCCCGGCCCGCAGCTCGGCCCCGAACACGCCCTTGCCGCGCGGTTGTCCGGAGTCGCCGGTGATGCCGAGCAGCCGGGCCACGTCGCTCGCCGGGGCGCCCGTGGGCCAGCTCCACCCCCAGTTGCTGATCTCGATGCGGAACGGGGCGCGGGTCCGCCGGGCGGGGCCGGTGCGGAAGTTCTCCAGGCCGGAGGTCGACCCGGGGCCGCGGAAGGGCCCCACCGGCCGGTCCAGCAGCCCCCACGTGAGGAGCACCGGATGGTCCATGAGATTGCGGCCCACCTGCCCGCTGCGGTCGGCGAGCCCGGAGAGCAGGAGCAGCTTGGCGTTCTCGACGGCGTGCGCCGCGAGGACGACGATGTCGGCCTCGGCGGTGCGGACGGTGTGCGCCGGGGCGGCGGGGTCGTCGTAGGCGAGGTACTCGACGCCGAGGACACGGCCGTCGCCCCGGGCCAGGACGCGGCTGACGACGGCGTGGGTGACGAGCTCGACCCGGCGGTCCCAGCGGGCCTGGGTCTTGAGCGGGGTGTATTTGGCCTGCACGGGGCAGATCGGCACGCAGGAGGCGTTGCCCACGCACCGCTCGCCGTAGTTGGGCAGCCCGACCGCGCCGACCGGGCGGTACCCCCGCCCGCCGTCGTACCGCGGGTCCGGGGTGCTGTTCCGGGCGTGCGGCGTGGTGACCACGCGGAGGGTGGTGTCCCGGCCGTCCTCGGACTCCTTGACGCTGACGCCGTCGAGGGCCGTGGCGACGATGCGGTCGACGTAGCTGCGGGGGATCTCCCGCATCGGATAGACGTAGCCCTCGGGGAAGGGCAGGCCGATGGCCGCGGCCTGCTCGGCGGCGTCGCCCGCGACGCCCAACTCCCGCTCGGCCGCGCGGTAGTGGCCCTCCAGGTCCTCGTAGCCGATCGGCCAGTCCCTGCCGTATCCGTAGGCGCGGCGGACCGCGAAGTCCTCCGGGTGCATCCGTGGTGTCAGCCCGAGCCAGTGCAGGGTGGTGCCGCCGTTGGCCCGCAGATAGTCGGTGCCGTAGGGCAGGGGGCCGTTCTGGAGGAGGTAGCCGTGCGTGCGGAAGCCGCCACCGGGCAGCCCTTCGAGATCGAGGAGGTCGGGGGAGGGGGCGTCGGGGTTGGGCCGGTAGGGGGAGTTGGGGACCTTGGCCGAGGCCGAGTAGAAGGCGTCGAGCGCGTCGAGGTGGCCGGGCCAGGTGCTCAGGGTGTCGGTGCCCGCCTCCAGGACGAGGACGCGCCAGCCCTGGTCGCCCAGTTCCTTGGCGACGAGCGTGCCGGCCAGCCCGGCGCCGACCACGATCACGTCGTACCGGCGCGGGGCCGGGTGCGGTGCGGTGGTCATGAGCGGCCGTCCTCCCCCGCGCCGGGGCGCACCACGGCGGCGTCGGGCGGTGGGTCCGCCCAGGTGCCGAAGCCGGGGGGCTTGGCGCCCGCGGGGTGGCCGTGGAAGGTCCGCCACACCAGGCCCTCCGCGTAGGCCTCGGGAGAGACGGTGAAGGCGGTGTTCGCCCGCTCCCGGCCGAGCGCGGAGTGGACCGGGCGGGCGAGCTGCGGCCAGACCCCCAGGTACCACAGGTGGGTGATGGCGCGGGCGATGTCGCGCGCGGTCTCGTCGGTGAGCCGGTCCGGGTCGCCTCCGGCGGCAGCCATGGCGTCGAGGAACCGGCCGACCGCTTCCCGGCCGATCTGGTCGAGCACGGTGTCGTGATACAGGCGCACCATTCCGGTCGCGCGCAGGTCGAAGGCGTCGAAGCCCGTCAGCCGGGCGGAGAGGTCGACGAAGCCCCGCAGGGCCGGACCCGGCTCGGCGGAATCCTGCGGGGACCCTGGGACGTGCGCTGTCATTCCGCGACCACCCGTTCGACGAGGACGTGACGCCTTTCCCTCCGATTTGTATCCGAGAGGCCGGGCCGACGAGAAGGGGAATGAATTCACTTCACTCGTAAGGGTGTTCGCAGAATCGATTTGTCGAAATGGGGCCCCCGGTGGCGGGGGCCCGCTCTCGTCACAGTGTGCCGTCGCACCCCCTCACTCAGGTGCCGGGTTTCCGGCCGTAGACGAAGACGTCGTCACCGTTGTGGAGCATGGACCAGTACTCCTTCGCATCGGTGCTGCGCATATTGACGCAGCCGTGCGAGCCTGGCGGCGACCAGACGCTGCCCTCGATGGCGTGGAACGCCTGCCCGCCGTCGAAGAACTGGGCATAGGGCATGCGGATGTTGTAGAGGGTCGACCAGTGGTCGGCCGAGCGCCAGTAGATCTTCTTCGCACCCGTCCGGGTCCCGTAGCCGTCGCGTCCGGTGCGCACGGGCACCGGGCCGAACTTGACGGACTTGCCGTCCTGGATCCAGCTGATCTGCCGGGTGAGGTCGACGCAGGCGGTGCGCCCCTTGTCCACGGGGCACTTCCCCGCCGCGTTGGGGTCCCGGCGGGTGATCTCCTCCTGTACGGAGCCCCAGGTCACCGGTCCCGCGTAACCGATGTTCGGACGGATGCCGTGCTTCGTCTGGTACTCCTGGATCGCGCGGCAGTCGTCCGCCGACTGCCGGCCGTCGACAGGTCTGCCCAGGAACTTCTCGATCTCCTTCTGATACGGGCCGGTCCGCGTCGTGCACGTCGGCGTCGTCGCCTGTGCCGTGCCGCCGACGGCGAGCGTCAGCGGGGCCGCGACACCCACCGCGCCGAGGAGCACGCCCAGTCGGCGCGCCAGGGCCGAGGCTGTTCTCTTCTTCGCTTCCGCAGTCATAACAAGTATGACAATGAAGGTTGTTGAGAGGTTGCAGACCCGTGCCCGCCGGTCCGGAATCGCCCGTTCGGCAGCCGGATGGGTCCGCCCGTGTGCGGACGGACCCCGGAGCGCGCGCCCGTCAGGAGATGGAAGGGCCGTTGCGCATGGCGTCGATGGCGACCTGCGAGAGGCCGCGGATCTTGTTCCAGGCGAAGTCGTACTTGTCCATCGCGGCGGGGCTGGTGATCCAGCGCTTCTCGCCGTTGCTGATCAGGTAGACCTCGGGCGCGTCGGGGGACTTGCCGAGGAAGGCGCCGTTCGACAACTGGCCGCCGTTGTCGATGCTGTTGATGTCGACGACGGACTGGATGCCGTCCCAGCCGCGGAACAGGTTGTCGTACGTGGCCGGGTTGGGGATCCAGCGGCGCTTGCCGTCGAGGATGAGATAGACGGCGTCCTCGCCCAGGCCCTTGAGCCGCCGGCCGTTGAGATCCGGGCGCGTCCCGGAGAGCTTGGCGTTCGCCTGATGGGCGGCGGTGGCGCTGTGCGTCGGAGCGGTGGCGTGTGCCACGGGCCCGGCCGTGAGAACGGCCAGCGGGGCAATGGTGAGCGACAGTGCAGTGAACCACGGGCGTCTTGTCACGGGTTCCTCCGCGGAATCGAGAAAGGCGGCGGAACTCCTTGAATCCCCAAGGAAGTCCACCGCCTTCACGGTCGCTTCACGGTCCACGGTATGCGGCTTTATTGTCAATGCTCCTGCCGGGAGCCCCGGAAGCGGCTCGGCGATTCCGAGCCAATCCGTACCGGGCTCTTGCTCAGCCGGATTCCGGTCCGGCCAGTACCCGTACGACACGGGCCGGATTGCCGACAGCCAGCACCCCGGACGGCAGGTCCTTCGTGACCACCGCGCCCGCCCCGACCACCGTGTCCGCCCCGATGGTCACCCCGGGACAGACGATCACCCCGCCGCCCAGCCAGACGTTGTCCCCGATCGTGACGGGCAGGGCCTTTTCCCAGCCCTCCCGCCGACGCTCCGCGTCCATTTCATGAATCGGCGTCAGAAGCTGCACATTCGGGCCGATCTGTGCGTACGCGCCGATGGTGATGGGCGCGGCATCGAGAAACACCGCACCGAAATTGACGAACGCACCCGCGCCGATGGTGATGTACGAGCCGAAGTCGCAGTGGAACGGCGCACGGATACGGGCCCCTTCCCCCACCGACCCGAGCAACTGCTCCAGCAGCTCCCGGCGCTCCTCCGGAGACCGTACGCCCGTGTTGTAGGCGGCGCACAGCTCCTCCCGGCGGCGCGAGGCCGCCCGCAGCTCCTCGTCGGCCGGGATATACCAGTCACCGGCCAGCATCCGGTCCTTGTTCTCGCCCATGGGTGTCCCCTCCTCGGATCAGCACACGCTTCCGGAGCGCCGGAGCGATCGTCAAGGAGGTTTACCGCGGTGGGAGCGAAGGGGCCGGCCGACGGCGATGCGGACATCGTCGTCGGCCGGCCCCGAACGCGCGGTACCGGCCGCCGGCTAGGCGTGCCGGGGCGTGAGCTCCGCCATGGCGGACCAGCCGCTGCCCGGCGCCTCGGTGCTGATGATCTGCGGGGTGGTCGCGATGGCATCGGCCATCTTGTCCATGGCGGCCTTGAAGTGCGCCGAGTTCACGTGCGCGTCACCGGCCTCGCGCGAGGCGAAGCCCTCGACCAGCACGAACTGGTGCGGATTGTCGACACTGCGGGACCAGTCGAAGAAGAGGTTGCCCGGCTCGTCACGCGTTGCCCGGGTGAACTCACCGACGAGGTCGAGCCACTTGTCGCTGTGCTCGGGGCGTACGTTCATCTTCACGACGATGAAGATCATCGATGTCTCCTGCGATATCGGACGGCAGGGCCGTGGGTACGGTGCCGAAGGGTGGTGGGCGCGGGCGGTGCGCCCGTGTCGTTGTCCACGGTGAGGCAGACGGCGCCCATTACCGAAGCGGACACGGGCCCGATTCCGGCCCTGCCGGAAAATTGAGCCGGGCGGAGACCTTTACGCGGCGGCCGGCGGGGACAGGGCGACCGCGGGCCGCCGCGCGGCCGGGGCGCCGAGGGCCTCCGCGCCGTCGGGGACGGGCACCGAGGAGAAGATCGCGTCCTGCTGTTCCTGGAGTTCCTTCGCCCGCTCCGCGGGGGTCCGCGGAAGCCGCTGCTCCTCGTACAGCTTGTGGGTCACCTCCTGCGCCCACTTGCTCGACGGGGTGTGGAACTGCACCTCGAAGAGCTGGCCGGACTGGGAGTCGCGCCAGGCCGAGTTGATGCCCTTGTAGCCGTTCTTGCGGCCCCAGGCGTTGGACCACTTGACGCCGTCGTTGCCCCAGGTCGCCAGCATCGAGGAAGCCGCGGCGACGCCCTTGGTGTACTTGCCGTCCGGCCACTCCAGCGTGTAGCGGACCGCGTCACTGATCCTGGCGAGCGTGGCGTCCACGGTCTGGCCCGGCGCGGCCCTCAGTGACGTGGCGACCTTGCGCTTGAGCGAGTCCGCGGACTTCAGCCGCTGGTCGAAGCCGATCAGGGTGGCGTGGGAGGCCATGGCGACGGCCCTCATCTCGGGGCTGATCGACTGCTCGGCCTCCCGGGCGTGGTCGAGGAAGTCGTCGACCCTCTTGTTGTCCGCGGCGTTGAGCGACAGGCCGTCCCCCCGCCAACCGCCGCCGCCGTCCGCCCGCCGCTCGGTCTTGGTGACCTTGCCGGAGGGGGCCGGGTACGGGCCAGCCGTCCCCTGGGCGAAGGCGCCGGAGACGGAGGCGGCACCGAGGGCGGCGGCCAGCGCGGCGGCGGCCGCTAGGCGGTTGACAGTGCGATTGATGGACATTCGTGTGCTTCATCCTTCTCTCGACGGTCGCCGCCCGTGCCGGGACGGCCGGTGAGCGGCATACAGGCGAGAGATACAACAGGAGAAGGCGTCCGTAGGTGACCGAAACGCCCAAGACGCGGGGCGCTTTGACCTGATCGCCACGGTTGTGGCCCTGCTCGTTCCGCGCCGGTGCGCGGTGCCCGCCACCCCTGGAAGCGGGTGAGTCGGCGAGTCTCGTCAGTCCTTTTATATGAGTACATGCAGCCGTGTGAGTGATTTACCGGGGCGTGTTGGGCTTAATGGTCATATGAGCGTTCTGCCGGGTTGTTACGTTTTTCGGGCTGAACCTGGTGGTCGCTTCGACGGCGGGGGAGTGGGTGGTGGTTGCGGTGGGTGGAGTGCGGGTGTCGGGGTGCGGGGTCGTGGGCGGCGGGGTGCCGGGACCGGCGGGCGAGGTATCCCGGGGCGGGGCGTCCGAGGAGCCGACGGAGGCCGCGGACACCCTCTTGAGCGGCGATTACGACTATGCGCGGTTCAGCGAGCTGGCGGGGGCGATGGGGGAGGTGTCGAAGGGGGTGCACCGGGTGGGGTTCCGGCGTCTGTGGGGTGACGGGGTGGACGGGGGCCGGTGGGTGGGGGCATTGGTGTGCGGGGCGCCTTTGCTGTCACTGGGTCTGCTGGTGTGGCTGTTGTGGCCGGTGCACTGGGTGGTGCGGGGTGGGTGGTTGGGGTGGGCGGACGGGCTGATGCTGGTGTCGGTGGGACTGGTTGAGGCCTTTCGTGTGGTGAACGTGGTGTCGGTGGCGCATGCCTCGTGGGTGGCGCGGGATCCGGTGCCGGTACGGGCGGCGCCGGGGTGGCGGGTGGCGTTCTGCACGAGCTTCGTACCGGGGAAGGAGCCGCTGTCGATGGTGGCGGCGACCCTGGAGGGGGCGGTGCGGGTGGGCTACGAGGGGGCGGTGGACGTATGGCTGCTGGACGAGGGGGACGACCCCGGGGCGCGGGAACTGTGCGCGCGGCTGGGGGTACGGCACTTCTCGCGCAAGGGGGTGGCGCGGTGGAACAGGCCGTCGGGGCGCTTCCGGGCACGGACGAAGCACGGGAACTACAACGCGTGGCTGGACGCGCACGGCGATGCCTACGACTTCCTGGCGTGCGTGGACACGGATCACGTGCCGTTGCCGAATTTCCTGGAGCGGATGCTGGGATATTTCCGGGACCCGGATGTGGCGTTCGTGGTGGGGCCGCAGGTCTACGGCAATTATTCGGGGGTGACGAAGGGGGCGGAGTCGCAGCAGTTCCTGTTTCACGCGCTGGTGCAGCGGGCGGGGAACCGGTACGGCTCGGCGATGTTCGTGGGAACGTCGAACTGTGTGCGGATCGGGGTGCTGCGGCAGATCGGCGGTTTCTACGACTCGATCACGGAGGACATGGCCACGGGCCTGGAGATCCACTGCCGCAGGAATCCGGTGACGGGCGGGCGGTGGCGATCCGTGTACACGCCGGACGTGCTGGCGGTGGGGGAGGGCCCGTCGTCCTGGACGGATTTCTTCTCGCAGCAGCTGCGGTGGTCACGGGGCACGTTCGAGACGTTGCTGTGCCAGTTCGGCGGGGTGGTGTGGGGGTTGTCGTGGGGGCGGCTGCTGAACTACGGGCTGCTGGTGGCGTATTACCCGTTGGCGGCGCTGACATGGGTGCTGGGCGGGGTGTCGTGCGTGCTGTTCCTGGTGCTGGGGGCCGCGGGGCTGGGCGTGTCGTGGCCGGTGTGGCTGATGCTGTACGGGGACGCCGCCGTCCTGCAGGTGACGCTGTATGTGGTGAACCGTCGTCACAACGTGTCGCCGCACGAGCCGGTGGGGTCGGCCGGGGTGCTGGGGATGGTGATGTCGGCGGTCGCGGCGCCGCTGTACGCGCGGGCGTTGGGGCAGGCACTGCTGCGGCGGCGGTCGGGCTTCGTGGTGACACCGAAAGGCGACTCCGTGTCGGGGGACTGCGTGGGGACCTTCCGCACGCACATGAGATGGGCGTCCGTGTTCGGTGTGTGCCTGGTGGCGTCGGTGGTGTGGGGCCATGACTTCGTGGTGATGCGCCTGTGGGCGCTGCTGGCGCTGGTGACGGCCCTGGGGCCGCTGGGCGTGTGGTGGTGGGGGCAGGAGCGCGAACGCCGGGCCGGCGGCAGCGGTGGCGGTGGCGGCGCGGTGGGTTCGGTGGTGGCCCCCGGCACGGAGAGCGCGGGGATGGGCCAACGGAGCCCGGCTTGACGTCCCGTCGGTGCTGCACCCGGGGGGCCGGGGGGTACCCCGGTTTCATGGTGGGGCGGCACGGGGAGATGAGGAGACCCGCGCGTTCCGCGCACCGGAAGCCCCGGCCGAGGCCGGATCACCGTGAGGAGGGCCGTATGGCCGCCGATGCTCCGCTCCCGCCGATGCGCGTGCTGACCCTCGGCGCGTCGCTCCGCGGCGACTCGCTCAACGCCCGCCTCGCCGTACTCGTGGCCCGGCTGGTCGAGGAGGCGGGCGCCACCGTGGACCTCGCCCATCTGGGGGACTTCGCGATGCCGGTGTACGACGGGGACACCGAGGCCGCCGAGGGCCTGCCCGAGGGCGCGCTGGCCCTGCGCGACCGGCTGGAGGGCAGCGACGCGTTCGTGATCGCCTCCCCGGAGTACAACGCCTCGCTCCCGGGCGGGCTGAAGAACGCCGTCGACTGGGTCTCCCGTGTCCGGCCGCAGCCGTTCAAGGACAAGCACGCCCTGCTGGTCTCGGCGTCGCCCTCGCTGGTCGGCGGCAACCGCGGCCTGTGGGCGCTGCGCGTCCCGCTCGAACACCTCGGCACGCGCGTCTACCCGGACATGTTCAGCCTCGCCCGCGCGCACGAGGGCTTCACCGAGAGCGGGGACCTGGCCGACAGCGGGCTCCAGGACCGGCTGGCGGAGGCCGTGGGCTCGTTCCTCCGGCTGGTCGAGGCGGACACCCGGTACGTGTGCCTCCAGCGTCGCTGGTACGAGTTCCTCGGCGACCGCACGGACGCCCCGGTCACCCAGCGCGCCCAGGACTGACCTCGCCGAGGACGTCGGCGAGGTCGAAGCGGACCGTCTCCTCCAGCTGCGCGTAGGTGCACTGCGCGGGGTCCCGGTCGGGCCGCCAGCGGCGGAACTGGGTGGTGTGCCGGAAACGGTCGCCCTGGAGGTGGTCGTAGGCGACCTCGCAGACCCGCTCCGGGCGCAGCGGGAGCCACGAGAGGTCCTTCGCCCCGGTCCACCGGGACGGGCCGCCGGGCAGCCGGCCGGTGGCCTGCGCCCGGGGGTCGGTCCACTCCTGCCAGGGGTGTCCCTCGGCGCTGTCCACGCGCAGCGGCTCCAGTTCCGCCATCAGCTCCTGGCGGCGGCGCATGGGGAACGACGCGCACACGCCGACGTGCTGGAGCCGGCCCGTCGCGTCGTACAGCCCCAGCAGCAGGGAGCCGACGACGGGGCCGCTCTTGTGCAGGCGCAGGCCGGCGACCACGCAGTCGGCGGTCCGCTCGTGCTTGACCTTGACCATGACGCGTTCGCCGGGCCGGTACGGGAGGTCCGGGGGCTTGGCGACCACACCGTCCAGACCGGCCCCCTCGAACTGCTCGAACCAGGTGCGCGCGGTGGCCGTGTCGAGGGTCGCGGGCGCGAGGTGAAGGGGTGCCGAGGCGTCCTGGAGCGCGGTCGCCAGTGCCTCGCGGCGGGCGTGCTGCGGGGTGTCCAGGAGGGACTCGTCGCCGAGGGCGAGCAGGTCGAACGCGACGAAGCTCGCGGGTGTGACCTCCGCCAGATGGGTGACGCGGGACGCGGCCGGGTGGATGCGTTCGAGCAGGGCGCCGAAGTCCAGGCGGCCTTCGCGGGCGATGACGATCTCGCCGTCCAGGACACAGCGCGGCGGGAGCTGCGCCAGCAGCGTGCGCACGACTTCCGGGAAGTACCGGGTCAGCGGTTTGGTGGTGCGGCTGCCCAGTTCGACGGTGTCGCCGTCGCGGAAGACGACGGCCCGGAAGCCGTCCCACTTCGCCTCGTACTGCATGCCGGGCGGGATCGCCGACGCGGGCCTGGCCAGCATCGGCCGCAGCGGCGGCATGACGGGGAGGTCCATGACCGCGATTGTGCGGGCTCGCGGGACTCCGCGCCCGTCGGCCTTTTCGCGTGTTGTGGCGTGTCACGGGTGCGCTTAGCGTGAATGCATGGGCGAGGCAGTGGAACTCACCATCGGCGAGCGGGTGGTCCGGCTCTCGCACCCGGACAAGGTGTATTTCCCGGAGCGGGGATTCACCAAGTACGACGTCGCCCGGTATTACCTCGGCGTGGGGGACGGCATCGTCCGCGCGCTCCGGGACCGGCCGACGACGCTGGAACGCTATCCGGACGGCGTCGGCGGGGAGTCGTTCTTCCAGAAGCGCGCGCCGAAGAACCTCCCCGACTGGATCCCGACGGGCCGGATCTCCTTCCCCAGCGGACGGTACGCCGACGAACTCTGCCCCGGGGAGATCGCGGCGGTGGTGTGGGCCGCGAACCTGGGGTGCCTGACCTTCCACCCATGGCCGGTGCGGCGTGCCGACACCGACCACCCCGACGAACTGCGCATCGACCTCGACCCGCAGCCCGGCACGTCGTACGCCGACGCCGTGCGGGCCGCCCTCGACCTGCGCGGTGTGCTGGAGGAACTCGGGCTCGTCGGCTGGCCGAAGACCTCCGGCGGGCGCGGCCTGCACGTGTTCGTGCCGATCCGGCCCCGGTGGACGTTCGTCCAGGTGCGGCGCGCGGCCATCGCCGTGGCCCGGGAGCTGGAGCGGCGCGCGCCCCGGAGCGTCACCACGAAGTGGTGGAAGGAGGAGCGCGGCGAGAAGGTCTTCGTGGACTACAACCAGACCGCGCGCGACCGCACCATCGCCAGCGCCTATTCCGTGCGGCCCCGCCCGCACGCCCCGGTGTCCGCGCCCCTGCGGTGGGACGAGGTGCCCAGCGCCGTCCCCGAGGACTTCGACCTGGCCACCATGCCGGTCCGCTACGCCGAGGTGGGGGACGTGCACGCGGGGATGGAGGACCGGCCGTGCGACCTGGACGCGGCCCTGGAACTCGCCGACCGGGACGAGCGCGAACACGGCCTGGGCGATCTGCCCTACCCGCCCGAGCACCCCAAGATGAAGGGCGAGCCGAAGCGGGTCCAGCCCAGCCGCGCCCGCGGGGAGAAGCCCCCGGCCGGGACCGACAGCTGACGGTCCGTCCAACTGTCGACACATCGGTATGACTCTAGATGGGTCTATGTCGATTTATTCCGGTTTACGGGCGCTGGGGGAGTGGAACCTCGGCAATGCGTTATCCACTCCGGACAACAGGGAGCTGTTTATGACCCAGACACTCAGGGCTCGTGGCGTGGCATTCTCGGTGGCCGTGCTGGCCGGGGGGATGCTGGTGGCCACACCCGTTCAGGCGGCGGCCCCGGTCCCGGTCCCGCCGGGCCAGCCGTACGGCACGATCACCAGCACCACCGGCCTCAACGAGCGCGTCTACCCCAGCACGGACGCCGCGGTGCGGTCCACACTCACCCACGGGACCAAGGCCGGGCTGCGCTGCAAGGTCCGCGCACAGCAGGTCGGCGGCAACGAGACCTGGTACCTGCTGCGGGACCGCCCGACCTGGGTGAGTGCCGCGCACGTCTCCAGCACCGGCAACATCCCGCTCTGCCGGGACGTCAGTCGCACCACGCTGGAGACGACCCCCACGGTCCGGGCCGCGATGGGCTGACCCGGACCGGCGGCGGCGCCCCGGTGCCGCGCCGCCGCCCCTCACGCAGCGGCCGCCTGAAGGCGGCCGCTGCGTCCGGATCGCACCGATTCCGGTGGCGGGGGCCGGATTTACGCGCGTACCGGGGGCGTCGGCAGTGGGGCATCCCGCCCCCGAAGGGGGCCGTGGCCTCTACAGTTGCTGTTGCCTCCCCGTACCGCAGGGGTGGCGGGGGTGAGGCTGGGGGAGGGCGGTTGTTGCGCTTGCAGGCCGGAGGGATGAGTACGGTGAATCACCCGAGTCGGGGCTGCGTGCTGTTGCTCGACGGCACGCCCGACAGGCGTCGTGGCGCGGTGCCGAATCCGACGCTGCACGCCGTGGCGGGCGCGGACCCGCGGGGGTTCGTCGCGGCCGACGCGGTCGACGTGGTCCAACTGCCCGGCGCGGCCGGGCAGCAGAACGTGCTCGCCTATCTCCAGAACGCCGCCGCCGGACCCGGACCGCTGCTGGTCTGGGTGACCGGACGGCTGATGGCGTCGTCCTCGCGCCGAGGGGGCGGAGAGGTCCATCTGGCACTGTCGGGAAGCACTCCGGGAACGGTGCGCTACACGGGACTGCCCTGGTCGTGGCTGACGCGCACGCTCGCCGAGCGCGCGGGCCCCGTACTGCTGCTGGTCGACGTCGAGGCCGACGCGGCCACGTGGCCGAAGGCGGTGGCGGCCGCGGAGGCCGGGCAACTCGCCGGGGGCGTCCCGCTGTTCGGCGTGATCACGCCGGCCCCGCCCGCGCCCGCGCAGGAGGCGGGCCCGTACAGCCGCGCCTTCCTCGCCACGCTGCGGAACGGCGTCCCCGGCGCCGGGCCCACCGTGGACGCGGAGGCGGTGCACCACTGGGCGCTGGCCGAGGCGGGGCCGGCCGGGCAGGCGCTGGCCCTCGCCCACGGCACGGCCGGAGCCGTCCTGAACAACGCGGCTCACCCGGCCCGTACGGAGCGGCCCGCCTTCGCGCCCACCGCCGTCCCGCCGCAGAGCGCGTCGCCGGCGCCCGCGCCCGAACCCGTGCCGGTGCCGGCCGACGCGGTGCCCGCCCCGGCGCACTCCGGCCCGGCCGCGCCGCTCCAGGACGATCTGCTGCCCGGCATCCTCGCCGCCGCCCGCGCCGGGCGGCACAACGAAGCGGCGGCGATGGCCGCCGCGTGGGAACAGCAGGCGCTGCGCCAGTACGGTCCGCACAGCCCGGAAGCCGGTCTCTGGACCGAGGTGCGGGCCGACCTCGCCCGGCTGGCGGGCGATCTCGCCCGCGCCGCCGAGCTGTGGATGTCGGCCGCCCGCGCCCGGCTGGAGCGCGGCGGGCCCGGTGACACGGAGGCGGTCGCCGCGGTGAAGCGGGCGCACTACTGCTGGCAGCACAGCGGGGACCAGGCGCCCGGCCTGGCCGCCGAACTGCTGGCCCTGTGGGAGCGGGTGCCCGGTGGCGAGGGGCCCGCCGGACACGTCCGTACGCACCTGCGCGCCCTCCAGGACGTCCCGCCCGCGGCCGCACTCTGACACATATGCTCGCCCGTCCCCGTGAGGCGGGAAGTGTGGCGGGTGGCGGCCTGGACCGCGCGGGCCGGGTGGGACACACTCGGCCCATGCAGTGGACTGACATCGACCGGATCGCGGCGGGTCTCGCCGCGCAGCACCCGGACACGGAGCCCCTCAAGGTCGACTTCCTGGACATCAGGGACCGGGTCGCCGATCTGAACGGCTTCAGCGGCGACCCGACCCGGGTCAATCTGCGCATCCTCGAATCGATCCAGCTCGCCTGGCTCGACCGGACGGGCAGAGGCTGACCGTCGGACGGCACCGACCGCCGGACGGCCCGGAACGCGGCCCGCCCGGCGGTCGACTGCTGCCTCGACTGCTGCCTCGGATACCGCCTCAAAAGCCGACGAGGAATCCGACCAGCCTGCCGAGGAGGCTGCCCAGACCGACCAGGGCTCCGCCCGCGAGACCGCCGAGGGCGCCGACGGCACCCCGGAGGATGTTGGTCACGGTGCCCAGCAGACCGCCGTGGGCGAACCCGTCGATGCCGCGGTTCGGGTCGACGACGCTGCGGGTCGTCGGGCCGGCCGCGTCGGTCTTCGGGACGATCGCGTCCTTCTTGGCGAGCGTGACCGTCGCCGCGACGGCGTTGGTGGTCGCCGCGGTGATGGCGTTCACGTCGGGGGCCGCGGCCGTCGACTGCTGCAGGAGGGTGGCCCGCGCCGTGGTGAGCGCCCCGAGGTGCTCCTTGACGGAGGTGCACGCCTGGGCGTTCTGCTGAGCGGGCGCCTGCACCGCGTCGCACGCCTTCGCGGCTCCCGCGGCCAGCTTGGTGATGTCGCTGGTGTCGATGGCCGACATCCCGTCGACGGCTGCCCGGCGCAGTGCCTCGGGCGTGGGTGCGGCCGGGACCGTGACGTTGGTCCTGGCGACGGCGTGCGGGGGAGCCGCCGGAGCGGGCGTGGCGAAAGAGCCTGTCAGGGCGAGCGCGACGGTGCCGCACGCGGCTCCCGCGAGGACGAGGCCGGTGGTGCGGGGAGCGTTCATCAACGTACTCCTAGGGGCGGAGGGATCTTCACGCTCACCTTCCGTCCGCCTCTCGGAGCTCGCAATCGGACAGCGGCCAAGAGGGTCACCGACCGGTCCCCGGCACCGTCTTTCCCCCCGTCAGAAAGCCGTCCGGACACCTGCCGGAAGCAATCAACTCACTTGCGATAAGCGGACCTTGATGGGCCGACAGCCCCGGCCGCCGGGAGCTGATGACCCGTACGGTACGGGGGTGACGCCCTGTCGGCCGAACAGCCGAAAGCCCGTCAGGGAAGGTCAGCGGGCGGCCGCGTAGACCCGGGAGGCGAACTCGGCGATCTCCTCGTCGCTGAGGTTCTTCGCGAGGTTGGCCTCGGTGATCATGCCGACCAGGCGGTGGTCGCCGCGGACGTCGATGACCGGGAGACGCTTGATCTGGTGCCGCTCCATGCTCTCCAGGGCCTCGGAGGCGGCCGCGTCGGCGTCGATCCAGTGCAGCGCCGAGGCCAGCTCACCGGCCTTCATGCCCGCCGGGTCGCGGCCTTCGGCGACGCACTTGACGACGATGTCGCGGTCGGTGATCAGGCCCTTGAGCCGGTCGTCGGAGCCACAGATCGGCAGGCAGCCGACCTCCTGGTCGCGCATCATCTCCGCCGCGGCGGCCAGCGACTGCTGCTCGCCGACGCACCGCACCCCCGCGGACATGATGTCGCGGGCCTTGAGCTGCTTCTTCGTAGCCATGAGTCACTCCTGTCTCGCGCGCATGACGATGTGCTGGGTCACCTCCATCGCAACACGGATGGCCCAACGCCGCCACGCGCCCGGGGACGGGACGTCACCCGGCCGGCGGCCGTGGGCTCGCGGCCGGGTCCGGCATGTGCCGCTCCAGGAGTTCGATCTTGCCGTCGAGCGGGCGGTCCATACCCGGCCACAGATCGGCCTTGAGGACGAGCTGGACGCGGGGCGCCTTCGCGGCGACGGCCTCCGTGGCGCGCTTGACGACGTCCATCACCTCGTCCCACTCGCCCTCGATCATCGTGTACATGGAGTCGGAGCGGTTCGGCAGCCCCGACGCACGGATGATCTTCACTGCCTCGGCGATGTGTTCCGGGAACGACTCCCCGACGCCCAGCGGCGTCAGAGTGAAGGCGATGAGCACGGTCTCTGTTTCCTTTCGGCAGGGGGACTGCGGCGAGGGGACTGCGGCGGAGAAAGGGCCGCGGTCAGGTGAGCGAGGCGCGATAGGCGTGGACGGCGGGCGACCGGTAGGCCGCCGCGACCCGCAGCAGGCTGCCGATCTCCTCGGTGAGGTCCTGCGCCCCCGGACCCGCCAGATTCGCGGTCTGCGCCTGCGGGGCCCGGCCGGAGCGCTTGGCGTGCAGCGCGGCCGCCAGCCAGCACGCCGTCACGTGCGCGTCGACCAGGTGCCCGGGGACCTCCTGCCCCGCGACGTGCGCGCGGACCGTGCCGAGGGTCGCCGGGGACACATAGTTCCGCAGCACGATCATCGCGTCCCTGATCTCGATGACCCTGCGGTAGAGCAGCAACTGGAGCGGGACCGCCGCCGCCCCCAGCCGGTTCCCGGGCCGCAGCACCACATCCGGGGTGGTCGCCGTCAGGTCCTGCCACAGCCGGTCCAGCCCGCGGTACTGCCTGCGGTCGCGCAGGTGGTTCCGGATCCGCGCCAGGACGGGCAGTGCCGCGCCGACCGCCATGAACGCCGCCTCCACACCGGTCACCGGTGAGAACAGCGGGGCGAACACCGTCGACCTCGTCCGCAGGTAGAACAGCTTCAGGACCCACAGCAGCGACGCCAGCAGAATGCCCGTGCCGAACAGCCGCAGCCCGTACCGCAGCAGCCGCGGCGTGCCCGTCCCGCGCCCGTAGCTCCAGCACACGAGGCCGCACGTGGTGTCCGCCACCAGGTGGAACGCGAAGAACACCCACCAATAGGCCTCCGGCACGCCGGGCACGTCCCGGGACGGCGCGATCTGGTTGCGGGTGTGCGCGGGCCCGGTGAGGTCCAGCAGCACCAGCGCCACCATCACCGCGAGCGCGGCCCCGAACACCGGAGCCGTACGCCGCTCCCGGCCCGCCGCCCCGAAGATGAACCACAGCACCGCCGCGGCGTCCACGATGCTGAAGAGATGTGTCGACAGATCGATCCAATGGGCGTCCGCGATCAGCCGCGACAACACCGCGGTCACCGGCTCCAGATGCATCGACATCGCCAGCGCGATCATCACGATCGCGAACCACAACGGCCGCTGCTCCCGGTGCCGGACGCCCTGCGGGGCCCGGACGACGGCCACCGTCCACAGCGCGACGATGCCGCCGTTCTCCACCCACGGCTGGTCTAGCCCGCCGAACACGACGCACCCGTACGGTGTCCGGCCCGCAGACCCATGGCCGATTCCAGCCCGCCCAGCATCCCCGACAGCAGCGTCGGCGCGGGCACCCGGCCCGCCGCCTCCAGGATGAGGGTGGCGATCATCTCCGCCTCCTGCTCCTGCTCGTCGCCGTAGCGGATACGGGTCAGCACCCGCCGCACGGACTGCGGGTCCGTGATGTCGAGGTGGCGGTAGAGCTCCTGATCCTCGACCGCCGAACGGTGATTGCAGACCAGGTGCCCGATCTCGTGCACGATGATGTGCTCCTGGTGCAACGGGCTGGTCTGCGCGTCGTACAGCACGAAGTCCTCCGTCTCCACCGACAGCAGCAGTCCCGACGGGGTGCCGGGCACCGTCGGCGTCGGCAGCGCGAGCAGCCGCAGCGGCCGGTCGCGCTCCACCGCCAGCCGGGCGCACAGCGCCTGCGCGGAGAACGGGTCGGGTACGGGGATCCCGCCGATCACCTTCTGGCATCGGCGGCGCAGGCGCCTCCAGCGCATCTCGGCAGGCTCTCCAGGAATGGTCGGGACAGGGGGACACAGGACCCGGTAGCCCCGGCGCGTCACGGTGCCACCGCGGGGCCGCCGCGGCCGGGCGCGCGCACGGTACGGACCCCTGGCCGCACCTTCCCCCGGACAGTCACCGGCAGCATCACGGGCCCCCTCGCACTTCAGCCTCGGCCGGGTGCGATCGTAGATCGTCGGGACGCCTCCCGCCAGGGCCCCGGCCGCACTTGACACGGCGGTACGTCCCGTACAGGCCAACTGTCGGCCGCGCCCGCGGACTTGCCCCTAGGTGGTCATCCCGGGGTGCCGCGGCGGCCGGAACGGCTGCCGCGCAGACGGCGTTTGACGCCGTCCAGTACGGGGTGGCGCTCCCGTTGCTCCCGCGAACGCCGGTCGAGTTCCTCCACCAGGCGCTGCGACCGCTTCGCCACGTCCAGCTCGTCCAGGATCCGGTCGATCTCCGCCAGCAGCGCGCCGTGCAGCTGCCACTGGCGCGGGTGCTCCAGGACCTTGTCGAGCAGCAGGTCGGCGGCGCGGTCGCGGGCGGACCGCCCGGCGGCCAGCGCGGCGCCGAGCCGCGCCTCGGCGTCCTCCGCGTTCGTGGACACCTGGGTGGTGATGACCACCGCGAAACTCTCCACCGCCCGCGCGAGCCGCTCGAACACCTCCTCCAGCGCGGCCGCCACGTCCTCCGGGAACAGCGGCTCGTCGGTGCGCTTCTTGGCCAGGTCGGTCAGCGTCCGGGCCGTCACCCGCAGCACCACCGCCGAGATCTCCAGCGCGTCCAGCCCCGTCCGCAGCACCACCCTGAACAGCATCCCCTCCCGCACCCGGGGGTTGAGCCGGAGGCTGTCCTCCGCCTGTCGCAGGGAGGCGTCCACCTCGACGATGTCGTGGTCCAGCCGCCGGGCCTCGTGCAGCCGGGCCGCCGCCTCGGCGACGGTGGTGTGGCCGCTGATCTCCCGCCCGATGTCCCGCAGGAGACGGCTCATCCGGCGTGCGAGCTCCTCGATGGCCTCCCCGGCGGGCTGTACCCACACCGGCGGGACGAACAGGACGTTGAACAGCAGCCCGACCACCGCGCCGATCAGCGTCTCCAGCACCCGGTCCCAGGAGGTCTCCGCGACCCGGGTCACCCCGAGCACCAGCATGGCGCTGATCGCGACCTCGGGGACGAACTCGCCCACCTTGACGAAGCGGCCGATGACCAGCGAGGCCAGGATGATCAGCCCCAGGCTCCACCAGGTCAGCCCCACCAGCACGCTGAAGCCGATGGCGATCAGCACCCCCGCCACCACCGAGTTCACCCTGCGGATGCCGGTCGTCAGTGTGGCGTACAGGGTCACCTGCACCACCAGCAGCGCCGTCAGGGGCGCGGTGAGCGGCGCGGGTTCCCTGCTGAGCCACAGGGCCACCACGTAGGAGATCACCGCGGCCAGCGTGGAACGCACCGTCTGGACGACCGCCGGCTCCCGGCCGCGCCGCACCAGCGTCGACAGGGGATCGGAGAGCACAGGCACCCTGTGCCCCTTCCCGCCCGGCACCGCACCGGACACCCGCCCGCCCGCCGCGCCACCCGGGCGGTCGCCCGTCACCGGCCCGATTCCCGTACGAGGTAGCGTCCATGGCGAAGCCGGGCGGCAAGCCGCCCGATGATAAGATACAAACTATCCGGTTTGATTTTTGCGTGCAACGCAGGTGTGAACACAGGAGGTGCCCTTCGTGGCGAAGCAGGCGCGGGCGATCCAGACGCGGCGCACGATCCTGGAAGCGGCCGGCGCGGTCTTCGACGAGTTCGGGTACGAGTCCGCGACGATCGCCGAGATCCTCTCGCGCGCCGGCGTGACCAAGGGCGCCCTCTATTTCCACTTCGCCTCCAAGGAGGAGCTGGCGCGCGGCGTGCTCGAGGCCGCGCTCACCACGGAAGGGGTCATCCCGCAGGAGTCCAGGCTCCAGGAGTTCGTGGACATCGGCATGGTCCTCGCCCACCGGCTGCCCCAGGAGCCGCTGCTCAGCGCCCCCATCAGGCTGTCCGCCGACCGCAGGGCGCGTGAGCTGTTCGGCACCTCGTGGGCGGGCTGGATCGACTTCGTCACCGAGATGCTGGGCGTGGCCAAGGGGCAGGGTGAGCTGCTGCCGCACGTGGACCCGGCGCAGGTGGCGATGCTGTTCGTGAGCGCGTGGACGGGCGTGGAGATCGTCGCCACGGCCGCCGTCGAGGACGGCTGCACCCTGGAGCAGCGGATCGCCGTGCTCTACGACCACCTCCTGCCGAGCATCGCCGTGCCCGCGCTGCTGCGCACGCTGGACACCGCGCCGGACCGTGGTGGCCGGATCTGGGCCGTGCACCGGGCCGCCGCGGAGGCGGCCGCGGCGTCGTAGACGCCGCCCGGGAACGGACCGATCCCTTCCGGGACGGTCGGGCGCCGGGCCGTCGGGGGGCGGCTCGGCGCCATTTTCTCCTCAATTAAAACCGTCCAGTCGGTTTTCTTGTGCCGGTCTGCATTCGCCGGTCGGTATTGACTTCTCCGGCACCCCATGTCACTCATGACGCGTACACGTCACTACCTGCTTCCCCGGCAACCCCCACCCCGGACAGGAAGGAAGCACACGATGCGTACGTCGAAGAGACCCCCCGACCGCAAGCGGCTGATGACCGGAGCGGCCCTGGCCGCCGTACTGGCGACCGCCGGTGTCGGGCTGGCCGCGCCCCCGGCCCTGGCGGACACCGTCGCCGTCCAGTACACCTGCACCGGACCGGGCGCCCCCAGCGGCGTCCAGTCCCTGCAGATCGCGGTGACGGCTCCGGCCAGCGTCCAGCAGGGCACCGCCGCGGACCTCACCGTCGACGTCATCACGACCCTCACCGCGCCGATCGGTATTCCGGCGGGCAGCGTGAGCGGCGAGCTGTCCATCGATCTCGGCGGCGCGGCGACGGGCAGCGTGACCGCGACCGGCTTCACCAACCCCGACGCGATACCCAGCGGCACCCCGGTCACGGTGACGGGCGGCAAGGTGTCGGCCCAGCTCGACAACGCGGGCTCCACGACCTTCTCGCCCGGCAGTGCCACCGTCCATGTCTTCGGTGTCACCGTCAACTGCTCGATATCGGGCACCGCTCCGGTCGCCGCGACGACGGAGGTCCTGGCCTCCTGACTGGGGCCCGGGTCAGACGCGGGTGAGCCCGGCGGCGCCGAACGAGACGTCGAACCGGTCGCACCAGATGCTCACGCTCGTGTACCGGCCGAGATCCAGACCGGCGGGCAGGGTGTAGTTCTGGTCGCCCTTGTTGCCCTTCAGGGACCCCAGGCTCCGATGGGCACCGTCGTCGAACACGTGCCAGCCGGCCCGGCCCTCCTTCACCGGAGCGTCGGTGATCAGGACCCGGAGGTCCGGGCCGTTGCTGGTGTCGAGGTTCTCCAGCCGCAGCGTCCGGGTGCCGTCCGGCAGTTCGAGGATACGGACGGTGCCGCTGGTGCGGTGTTCGTGACTGATCAGCTCACCGGTGGCCAGCGTTCTCGGGGTGCGCCCCTGGGCATCGGCCGCGGCCGCGGGGACGGATTCCCGCACGGTGGTGTCGATCCAGAGCTTCCAGGGCTGGAACCAGACGGCTCCCACGGCGAGAGCGGCCAGGGTGGCCGTCAGCAGTATTTCCCGGGTGCGGCGCATGGTGGCCTCCTTGTGTCGGCTGCGTTCCCTGTCGAGTGGTCCAACGGGCCGGAGGAGGCGTATCGATCCGGGGGAGAGGTGACGAAAGTCTTACGTGGCAGGGCCACGGACCCCTTTGTTCACCGGTCGGTGCGCGGCATCGCCAACTGCGCTGTGAAATCCAGGGATTGCACTCGCTCGCGGGATATTCGGTCGAGCAGCACTATGGACGTCGTCTCCGGTATCGCGTCCGCCCCCTCGGTGGAGAGGCGCCGCAGGAGGTGGGCGAGGCGGCGGTCGTGGCGGGTGAAGACGCGGCGGGGGGACCAGCGGCCCCGGGCGTCCTGGCCTGCCAGGGCCTCGGCGGTTCCGACGGCCAGCAGGACGAGGTGGAGTTCGCGGCCCCGGCGCCCGGCGGCTCGGGCGAGGTAGCGGCGCATCCAGGGCCGGCTGCCGCAGTCGTGGACGAGCAGGGGTTCACCGGTGCGCACCCCCGTACGCAGCCGGTGGAAGTGCCGCAGGCGGGCCCACGGCCGGTATGCCGCGTACGGCAGCCGGGCGGGCATCACTGCCGCGCACGCCTCGTGGACGTCCCGCGGGTCCACCATGGCGGCGGTTTCGGAGCAGCGGCGCAGCAGAGTGCTCTTGCCGCTGCCCGGCAGACCCGAAACGACGACCACGGAGCCCGGGGGATAGGAGAGGACGGCGGGCGCGTCGCGCCTCCCCCGGAGATCCACCAGTCCGCACGGTTTCACCGCTGCCCCCCGTTCGAAAGTTTGCCCACAGCTTCGCACGGGCTCGGGGGCGAGGGTCACCACCAGTAGTGCGGGTGGCGCGGCGCCGGTGACGGTACGCTCACCGCTTGAACAAGATCACGGCCCCTGGCGGGAACCGGGACCGGTGTTCTCCCATCCAGCAGGACGGAACCGACCATCATGTCCTTCGGGGCAGCAGCATCATCCGGAGCGACGCGATGACGCACACACCAGCCGGGGCCTACCAGTCCCGGGGGCACCGCCGTGCCTCCCGCGCCAAACGATGGACCATCGTCGTGGCATCCATAGCCGTACTCGGGCTGATCACCGGGGGAGTCCTCGACTACCTCAAGATCGGTCCGTTCTCGGACAAGGGCGAGAAGGTCAGCTTCGGCCAGCCGCCCGCCGGGAACGGGGGCCAGGCCGGCGGGAACAGCGGTGCGCAGCCCGCGGCGGACTCCAAGGTCCTGATGCCGACCGGCCCTTCGGCGGAGTTCAAGAACGTCGACACCCTGGGTGACGGCACGCACATCGCCGTGACCACCCTGGAGGGCAAGAAGTCCGGCTTCACCGGCAAGGTGTGGGTGTGGGCGCCCAAGCAGTACGCGGACCCGAAGTTCGCCAACAGCGGCTTCCCGGTCCTGATCGCCCTGCCCGGCGGCCCCGGCTTCCCGGACAACTACTGGATGGGCACCAACCTCAAGCTCCAGTCGTCCATCTCCAAGTGGTACGCCGAGGGCAAGAGCAAGCCGTTCCTGCTCGCCATGCCGGTGCTCAACCCCAAGAACAACGGCACCTACTGGGACGGCAGCGACATCCCCGGCCAGCCCAAGATGGGCACCTGGCTCACCGACGACGTCCCGGACCTGATGAAGCAGAACTTCCGGACCATCAAGTCGCGTGACGGCTGGGCATTCATGGGCTCCTCCTCCGGCGGCTTCGCGGGGATGAAGGCCGTGCTCAAGCACCCCGACCGGTTCAAGGCCGCGATCGCCTCCGGCCCGGACATCGTCCCGGACTCCCCGCTGTGGAAGGGCCACAAGACGGAGATGGACGAGAACAACCCCGAGCTGCTCGCCAACAGCCTGATCGCCAAGGGCGGCCCGGACGTCTACATCGCGTTCCAGTACGGCACGCGGGAGGACCCCATCACGATCAACGGGGTCAAGAAGTTCGTGGCCACCTACGGCAAGGGACCGGTGCACACCGACGTCAAGGTGATCGAGGGCGGTAAGCACGACGCCTACACCTACGTCCCGAGCATGGGCCAGGGCTCGCCGAGCCCGATCCAGTGGATCAGCGAGCAGATGTCGGACCCGATCCCCGCCTCCTGACCCCGCCCCCCGCACCACGTACGAAGCCGCGAGACCCGCCCGGTCCCGCGGCTTCACCGTTTCAGGACACCGTCCAGACCTGTCCCGGGGAGCCCGTGCACGCCTCCATGGCCACCTGCCCGGTTCCGGGCCGCGCGGTCAGGCACTCGTTCGTCGCCCGGTTGACCATGCGCTTGCCGCCCGACGGGTCCGGCTGGAAGAGCCACACCTGGTTGGGGGTGTAGTACGCCGACCCCCACACGATCAGCCGCTGGCTCCCGAGGTCGAGGTCGAGCCGCCTGCCCGTGGTGGACAGGTTCCGCACCAGGTACGTGCCGTCGTGCAGGTCGTCCAGGCACCACTGCTGCGCGGGGGAGTTCTGGAAGGGGGCGATGACCACGCTGTTGCCGTCGGAGTCCCGCTGCCCCTCGTTCTCCAGGGCCACGAACCCGTTGCGCAGCGTCACTTGCGCGGACGGCTTCCCGTCACCGGTGGGGGGCGCCGTCGTCGGCGGCGCGGGCGGACCGACCGAGGGCGACGCGGGCGGCGCCGTGACTCCCGAGGACGGCCGGGACGGCGGCGGCCCCGGCCGCTCCTGCCCGGTGCCGTGGGACGGCGCCGCGACGATCCCGCCGCGGAGCGGCCCGTCCTTGCCGTCGGTCTGGGGCCGGATCTGGGGCGCCTGCACGCCTCCCCGGCTCGGCTCCGCGCCGGGGGCGCTCGGCGAACCGGTGGGCGGACGGCTGGTGGACGGTGCGGTTCCGGGGGACTCCGCGACGGTCACGGTCGCCGCGGGCGCGTTCGGCCGCGCGCCGTCGGCCGACTCCCCGCGCTGATGCAGACCGGAGGTCAGGACCGCCGCAGTGAGGGCGAGCGCGACCACCGAGCCCGCCGCCGCCAACAGGCCCGCCCTGCGGCGGACGGCCGCCGCGAGCGTCCCCGCCCCGTGGCCCCCCGGCCCGCGCCCGGCCGCCGTGCCCGCGGCCGTCGCGCCCCGGGCCGCGGTGTTCCCGGCCGGGCCACCGGCCACCATGCCCTCGGCCACCGTGTCACCGACTGCCGTGTCACCGGCCGCCGCGCCCTCGACCACTGCGCCCTCGGCCACCGGGCCTCCGGCACCTTCCGGCAGTGCCACGAGGGCCACCCGCAGCGCCGAGGCCATCGCGGCCGCGTCCGCCCAGCGCGCGCCCGGCTCCTTCGCCAGGGCCCGCTCGACCACGGCCCGAACCGCCGGAGGGACTTCCTCCGGAAGGGGCGGCGGCGGGGTCGTGAGGTGCTTCAGGGTGATCTCGAACGCCGTCACCCCGTCGAAGGGCAGACAGCCCGTCAGGCACTCGTACAGCACGACCCCGACCGCGTACACGTCCGCGGCGGCCGTGACCTCGCCCCGCGCGGCCTGTTCCGGTGCCTGGTAGGGCACGGTGCCGAGCTGTGTGCCCGTGGACGTCAGCCGCGCGTTGTAGTCCTGCCAGGCGATGCCGAAGTCCGTGACCAGCACCGTGTCCTGGCGCACCAGCAGGTTCGCGGGCTTCACGTCGCGGTGCACGATCCCCGCGTCGTGCGCCGCCTGCAGCGCGTCCAGCACCTGGGCGCCGTCCCGGAGCACGCGCTCCACCGGCAGCGGACCCGACCGCTCCAGCACCGCGCTCAGCGGCTCGCCCTCGATCAGCTCCATGACCAGGAAGGACAGCGGAGCCCCGGCCGACGTCGTGCTCTGCCCGTAGTCGTACACCGCGACGATCCCGGGGTGGCTCACGCTCGCCATGGCGCGGGCCTCGGTACGGAACCGCTCGGCGAACGCCGGGTCGTCACCGAGCGGCGCCCGCAGCAGCTTGACCGCGACGCGCCGTTCCAGCACCCGGTCCAGCGCGAGCCACACCTCACCCATCGAGCCGTTGCCCAACGGCTCGGAAAGCTCGTAACGGTCAGCCAGGACCACCTGCTGCATGTGTCCCCCACTCCCCTGAACCCGACCAGACTTTACCCTGTGACCAGGGAATGTTTGTTCGGTTGCCATCGGAGAAGGGGCTTTTGGCATGGGTGGGGAAGAACCCCGGAATCCGTTGCGCTTCACCGTCCTGGGGCCGGTGCGGGCCTGGCGCGGCACCACTGAGCTGCCGCTCGGTGCCCGCCAGCAGCGCTGTGTCCTGGCCGTACTGCTGCTGCGCGGCGGCGCGACCGTCTCGGCGGAGGAACTCGTCGGCGCCCTGTGGGGCGAGCGGCCCCCGCAGTCGGCGCTCGGCACGGTGCGCACCTACGCCTACCGGCTGCGCCGGGTTCTCGGGCACCACACCCTCGGGCCCGACGCCGGCGGCTACCGCATCGACACCGTCCCCGGCCACGTCGACGCCGCCGAGTGCGAACGCCTCGCCACCGAAGCGGCCCGCCACCGCTCCCAGGGCCGCCCCGAGGAGTCCCTGGGAGCGCTGGAACAGGCCCTCGCGCTGTGGCGCGGCGAGGCGCTGCCCGGCCTCCCCGGCCCGTATGCGGAACGCCAGCGCGCCCGCTGGTCCGAGCGCCGCCTGGAACTCCTCGAAGCCCGCATGGAGACCGAGCTCGAACTCGGGCGGCACGACCGGATCACCGGCGAGCTCGCCGAACTCGCCGACGAACACCCCATGCGCGAGCGCTTCTCCCAACTGCGGATGCTCGCCCTCTACCGCGCCGGACGCCAGGCCGAGGCCCTGGAGGCGTACGCCTCCGCGCGCCGCGCCCTCGTCTCCGAACTCGGCGTCGAACCGGGCCCGGAGCTGCGCGAGCTGCACTGCCGGATCCTCGCCGCCGACCCCGCCCTCACCCTGCCGCCGACCCCCGGCCCCAAGGCCGCGCACGCCCCCGCGGCCGTACGGACCGACCGCCCCGGCACCGGCCTGCAGCACCCCGCCGCCGCGCCGCCGCCCGAGCCCGCACCGCCGCTCCCGCAGCCCACCCCGCCACCCGTACCCCGGCAACTCCCCGCGGGCGCCGCCGACTTCATCGGCCGCAGTACGGAGGTCGCCGCGCTGCACGACGCCCTCCTGGCCCCCGACAGCATGCCCGTGGTGGCCGTCAGCGGTCTCGGCGGCATCGGCAAGACCGAGCTCGCGATCCACCTCGGCCACTCCCTCGCCCCGCACTTCCCCGACGGCCAGCTCTACGCCGACCTGCACGGCGAGTACGGCCAGCCCGCCCTGCCCGAGGAGGTCCTCGGCTCCTTCCTGCGCGCCTTCGGCCTGTCGCGCGAGGCCCTCCCCACCGGGCTCGCCGAACGGTCCGTCCTGCTGCGCTCGGTGCTCACCGGCCGCCGCGTCCTGCTCGTCCTCGACAACGCCCTCGACGCCCGCCAGGTGCGGCCCCTGCTGCCGGGCGGACCCGGCTGCGCCGTCCTGGTCACCAGCCGCGCCCGGCTCTCCGCCCTGACCACCGCCCGCTCCGCCGAACTGGGCGTCTTCACCCCCGACGAGGCCCTGCGGCTCTTCACCGGCATCGTCGGGGACCACCGCGTGCGCGCCGAACAGGCCGCGGCGCGGGAGCTGATGGCCGCCTGCGGCCACCTCCCGCTGGCCATCCGCATCATCGCCGCCCGGCTCGTCAACCGGCCCCAGTGGTCCATCGCCGGGATCCTCGACCGGCTCGCCGACGACCGTCGCCGCCTCGACGTGCTGCGCACCGGCGACCTCGCCGTCGAGAGCACCTTCCGCTTCGGCTACGACCAGCTGGAGCCCGCGCAGGCCCGCGCCTTCCGGCTGCTCGCCGTCCCGGCCGTCCCCGACCTGCCGCTCGCCGCCGTCGCCGCCGTGCTCGACCTGCCCCGCCACGAGGCCGAGGACCTCGTCGAGTCCCTCGCGGACGCCTCCATGCTGGAGACCCCGGCACCCGAGCGCTACCGGTACCACGACCTGCTGCGCGACTTCGCACGCGGCCTGGAGGACGACGACCGCGCCGAGGTGCTGGACCGGCTCGTCCGCCACTACCGCGCGGCGACCGTCGCCGCGCTCGGACCGGCCGCCCGCCGGGCGGGCCTGACCCCGTGCGAGGAACTCGCCGCGCCCATGCCCGCGCGGACGGAGCACCAGGGCATCGCCAAGCTCGTCGCACAGTGCGCGGGGGAACCGGGCCCCCGCCCCGACCTGCGCCCGGCTGTCGAACTCCTGCTGGGCGCCACCCTGCTCTACGAATCCGGTCAGGCCACCCGCGAGCTCGGCCGCGCCGCGAACGCGCTGCTGCGCGCCGTCCGGCAGCGCGGGGAACCCGCCGACGAGGCCCGCGTCCGCTTCGTCCTTGGCAAGCTCCTCCTCGAAGTCGGCTCCGCGGCCGCCGCGCTCGCCGAACTGCTGCGCGCCCGCGAACTGGGCGCGTCGCACGACCTGCCCCGCGCGCTCCAGGCCCACGTCCACTCCGCGCTCGGCGCCTGCTACTACCACGCGGGGCGGCACGACGACGCCATCAACTGCTTCACGACCGCCGCGGCACTGCGCCACGGCCTCGGCGACCCCGCCGGTGCCGCCGTCGAGAGCCTCGGCATCGCCGGAGCCCTCGCCGGACTCGGCCGCTTCGACGACGCCACGCGCGTCGCCGCCTCCGCCCGCGCCATCTGCCACGAACACGCCGCCGCCGACACCGACAGCCAGGCACTCGCCGAGAACGCCCTCGGGCGCATCGCGCAGGAACACGGCGCCTACGCGCGGGCCGCCGAGCACTACCGCGCCTCCATCGCCCTGCTCCGCCCGGACGACCAGCGCCGCACGGGCCGCAACCTCCGCCGGCTCGCCGAGACCCTGCGCGCGGCGGGCCGCCCCGGCGAGGCGGTCGAGGCCGCCGTGCGGGCCGTCGACATCCTCTCCGCGGACGGCGACCACCGCGGCCGCGGGCTGGCCATGGCCGCGCTCGGGCGCGCCCTGGCGGAGCGCGGTGCGCCCGGTGACGACGACGAGGGGCGGCGCTGCCGGTCCGAGGCCCACGGCGTCCTCGCCATGATCGGCGACCCCGAGGCCGACTCCCTGCGCCGGGACGCCCGCGTCCCGCAGGGCGGCGCCCGCCCGCCGTGGCCCTCCTGGACCCCCACCAGCATGGAGCGCTCAGGAAGGTGACGACAGCACCACCCGCAGGAAGCGCGGCCGGTAGATGTCCACGTGACGGTAGACGTCGTCCGGGACGAGGCTGTTGACGTTGTACGAGACGACGAGCTCGCCGTTCCGTTCGAGCTCCGGGTGCTCGTGGGGGTTGTAGGCGATGACGTTCCGGTCGCGGTAGGTGCCGTACGGCCCGGCCTCCGGCGCGGTGAACACCGTCCGCGGCCGGGTGAACGGCCCGCTCGGCGTCCGGGACCAGGCGAGCTGGACCTCCGCGCTGAACGGCTGGTCCACGCGCTGGCTGCACAGCGCGTACCAGCCGCCGTGCCGTACGACACTGAGCTCGTCCGAGACGCGCAGCGCCGTGCCGCCGGGCCCGGACAGCCGGGCGGAGCGCGCCTCGTCGGGCGACCAGGTGCCCTGAGCGGTCCGGTACCGCCAGGGGCGGCGCAGATCGGAGCCGGTGACACGGGCCAGGTGGAGGTAGTTGCCGCCGCCGGGCGCCTTCTCGGTGCCGTAGACGTAGGTGCCGCCGTCCCGCTGCCGGGCCAGCCACGCGCCCCACGCGACGTGGGCCGACGACGGCAGCGGGGTGAACGACCGCGGCCGGGAGGGGAGTCCGGGGCGGAACCGCGCCAGCGCGTTGCCCCGCCAGGCCACGTCCAGCGGACCGGTACCGGTCCGCGCGTAGTGCGCGTAGACGACGGCCACCCCGTCGCCGTCGGGCACGCCCGCCCGTGCCCAGTACCAGTCGTCGGGCCCGGAGCCGGACACGACGGGTGCGACGGTGCGCGCGCCGGCGGCGTTCCGCAGGACGAAGCTGTTGTGCACGAAGGGCGCGGTGGCCGGGCGGGAGCCGTCGGGCCGCACGCTGCCGAGGAAGCTGTCGGAGAACACCCACAGCTCACCGGCGGCCGTCGGCACGGAGTACGTGCTGTCGCCGCCGGTCCAGTGGTCCGGCGAGCGCGCGTGCTCGGCGTAGTCGGTGAACGCCCTGCCGAGTGCCGTGGCCGGGCGCACGGCGACGACCCGCGGCGGGTCCGCCACCGGCGGCAGGAACCCGCAGGTCGCGAGGAGGGCGGCGAGGAGCAGGGCGGGGGCGCGGAGCGCGGTCCGCCAACGGGGCTGCGGCATCGTCTTCATGACGCGTGGTCAACGAGCGGCGGGCCCTGGGGGTGCCGGTTCCGCCAGGGCGGCGCGGGCACGGGCCAGCAGCGCCCGGCCCGCCGGGCCGGTCGGGCCCTCCGCGCGCCAGGCGAGGGCGAGGCGGCCGCGGAGCGCCGGGCGCTCGATGGCGACCGTCCGCAGCCGGTCCGACCGCGACTCGGCGTACGCGCCCGGCAGGATCGCCGCGCCCAGGCCGTGGGCGGCGAGCTCGGCGAGCGCCCTGGGGTCACCGGCCTCGAAGGCGATCCGCGGGGTGAACCCGGCGGCCGCGCAGGCGTCGTCGAGCCGGGCGCGCAGGCCGGTACCCCTGGGCAGGCTGATGAGGGCGTGGCCGCGCAGCGCGTCGAGCGGGACGCTCCGGTGGACGGCGAGCTCGTGGCCGTGGGCGACCGCGGCGACGATCGGCTGGTCGTCGACGACCTGGATGTCGAGCCCGGCCGGGGCGGTGTCGCCGATGCTGATGATCGCCGCGTCCAGCACGCCCGCCCGCACGCTCTCCACGAGCCGGTCCGTGTCCGCCGCGGTGAGCGTGATCTCCACCGCCGGGTGGTCGTCGTGGAACCCCGCCAGCAGGCCGGGCAGGTCGAAGTTGTGCGAGGTCACCGTGCCCACGGCGGCATGGCCGCGGAGCAGCCCGGTGAGTTCGTCGACGGCGAGCCGGGCGCCCTCCACCGCGGCCAGCGCGGCACGGGCGTACGGCAGGACGGCCTCGCCCGCCTCGGTCAGCCGCACCGAACGGCCGGAGCGGTCGAGCAGCTCCTGCCCGAGCTCCCGCTCCAGCTTGCGGATCTGTGCGCTGACCCCGGGCTGGGCCACGTGCACCCGCTCCGCGGCCCGGGTGAAGTTCCGCTCCTCGGCGACCGCCACGAAATAGGCGAGCTGACGCAGTTCCATAACTGATGATTCTAGCAATCAGATTTACCATCTCTTGGACTTCTGATCATGACTGCCGGAGAGTGGAGACATCAGGGCAGCAGCACAGCGACGGAAGAAGGAAGCCGCCATGACCGAGACCCGTGAACGCGCCAACACCCCCGAGGACCTGACCCGGTTGTTCGTCGAGCGGGCCAACGCCGGGGACGCCGAAGGGCTCGCCGAGCTCTACGCGCCCGACGCCGTGCTCGCCTTCCCGCCCGGGTCCACGACGGTCGGCCGGGACGCGATCCGCGTCGTCTGCGAGCAGATGATCGCCCACGCGAAGGGCCCCTTCGTGCAGGAGGAGCCCCTCCCGACGGTCCACTACGGCGACCTCGCCCTGACCTCCACCCCGTCCTCCGACAACACGGGCGGCCGGGTGCAGGTGGTGCGCCGCCAGCCGGACGGCACCTGGCTGCGGATCCTCGACCGGCCCGAGACCCGGGCCGGGGTCCAGGCCGAGATCCGGGCCGCCCGATGACCGCGATCATCGCCGGGGCGGGCATCGGCGGTCTCACCGCCGCGCTGAGCCTGCACGCCGCGGGCCTCGACGCCGCCGTGGTGGAGAGCGCCCACGAGATCCGGCCGCTCGGCGTCGGCATCAACCTCCTCCCGCACGCCGTACGGGAGTTGACCGAACTCGGCCTCGGCGAGGACCTCGCCGCCCTCGGCGTGGTTACTGCCGAGATCGTGTACAGCGACCGGCACGGCCGGAAGCTCTTCACCGACCCGTGCGGCACCGCCCAGGGCTACCGCTGGCCGCAGTACTCCGTCCACCGCGGCGAGCTCCAGATGCTGCTCCTGGCGGCGGTCCGGGAACGGCTGGGCGCCCGTGCGGTCCGTACCGGGACGCGGCTGACGGACTTCGAGGGGCAGGGGGACGGCGTCCGCGCCCGCCTCCTCGACCGGGCGACCGGGGCCGTCGGGGAAGCCGCCGCCGACGTCCTCGTCGGCGCGGACGGGCTGCACTCGGCGGTCCGCGCCCGGCTGCACCCGGACGGCGGGCCGCTGCTGTGGTCCGGCGTCCGGATGTGGCGGGGCACGGCGGAGGCCGCCCCGTTCCTCACCGGCCGCTCGATGGTGATCGTGCGCGACGGCGACACGGAACTCGTCGCCTACCCGATCGGCCGGAACAGGGTCAACTGGGTCTGCATGGTACGGGCGTCCGGGCCGGGACCCCTGGCGGAGGAGGCGGGCTGGAACCGCGCCGCCCGCGCCGAGGACGTGCTTCCGTACGTCGAGGACTGGGCGCTCGGCTGGCTCGACGTGCCCCGCCTGGTGGCGGACAGCCGCGAGATCCTCGCCTACCCGATGGCCGACCGGGACCCGCTGCCGTCCTGGGGCGGCGGCCGGGTGACGCTGCTGGGCGACGCCGCGCACCCCATGTACCCCGTGGGCGCCAACGGCGCCTCCCAGGCCGTCGTCGACGCGCGGGTCCTCGCGTACGAACTCGCCCGCTCCGACGGAGACTTGACCACCGGTCTGGCTCGCTACGAGGCCGCCCGCCGGGACGCGACCTCGGCCGTCGTCCTGGCCAACCGGCGGATGTACGCGACCGAGGGGCGCACCGCGCAGGAACTGGCCGACATCATGCGCACCTACCGGCGGGCCACGGGCGGCGACGTCCACGTGCTCAACGCGCGCGCTTCCCTCACCCCTGCCTGAGCGCGGACGCGCTCCCCTCTCATCCGGTGAACAACTGCCGCAATTTGAGGACGAGTTCGTAGACGCCGTACGCGAAGGGAGCCCCCACCCACAGCCAGCCGAACACGAGCAGCGCCTTGCGGGCGGGGGTCATGGCGTCACGTCCTTCTCGGGCTCGGCGCTCGCGCGCTTCTCCTCGGCGGGCGGCTCGTGGTGGCGCGGGTGGACGGGCCGTACGCACTCGTTCGCCGCGAAGCCCACGGCCAGCAGCCCGATCATCACGAAGAAGGACGTCGTATAGAGGTCGGCACCGGTCCGTCCCGCGGACTTCCGCGCGTCGGCGATGGCGTTGACGATCAGCGGGCCGAGAATGCCCGCCGTGGACCACGCGGTCAGCAGGCGTCCGTGGATCGCGCCCACCTGGAAGGGCCCGAAGAGATCCTTCAGATAGGCGGGCACGGTGGCGAAGCCGCCGCCGTAGAAGGAGAGGATCACCGCGGCGCAGACGATGAACACCGGCTTCGACGCGTCGCCGGCCAGCGCGAGCAGCAGATACATCAGCGCACCCGCGCCGAGGTAGAGCCGGTAGACGTTCTTGCGCCCCACCAGGTCGGAGGCGGAGGACCAGCCGATCCGCCCCAGCATGTTGGCGAGCGACAACAGCCCCACGAAGCCCGCCGCGGCGGAGGCGCCCACCGGCGAGGACGAGCGCGCGAAGAAGTCCGTGATCATCGGTGCGGCCTTCTCCAGGACGCCGATGCCCGCGGTGACGTTCGTGCAGAGGACCACCCACAGGCACCAGAACTGCGGAGTGCGCAGGGCACTGCGGGCGGACACCCGTACGGGTGTGACGAGAGGACCCCGCACGGTGCCCGGCGGCCGCCAGCCGTCGGGCGGGACGCGGACGAGCAGCACGCCGAGCGTCATGAAGACCCCGTACGCGGCCCCCATCACCAGAAACGTCCGCGCGATCCCGGAACTGTCCGGGCCGAAGCCCGACAGCAGCTCCGCCGACCACGGCGAGGCGATCAGCGCGCCCCCGCCGAAGCCCATGATGGCGATGCCGGTGGCCATGCCCGGCCGGTCGGGGAACCACTTGATGAGCGTGGACACCGGCGAGATGTAGCCGATGCCGAGCCCGACGCCGCCGATGAGGCCGTAGCCCGCCACGACCAGCCAGTACTGGCGCGTACCCGCCCCGAGGGCGGCCACCAGGAACCCGCACGAGAAGCACACGGCCGACACGGCCATCGCCCAGCGCGGGCCGTTCCGCTCCACCAGGGTGCCGCCGAAGGCGGCCGACAGCCCGAGCATGACGATGGCCACTTGGAAGGGGAGCGCCGACGCCGTGCCGGACAGCCCCAGCGAGGACTCCAGCGGGGGTTTGAAGACGCTCCAGGCGTAGACCTGGCCGATGGCGAGATGAATGGACAGCGCGGCGGGAGGTACGAGCCAGCGGCTCCATCCCGGAGGCGCGACGACGCGCGCGGGGGCAGGCATGAGGGGAAGCTACCGCCCCCGCGGGCCCCTCAGAAGACCACGTCAGTTCCCGTCGGCCGCGGCCTTGAGCGCCGCCAGATCGATCTTCTTCATCCCGAGCATCGCCTTCATGGCCCGCTGCCCGCGCGCCGTGTCCGCGTCCCCCAGCAGGCTCGGCAATGCGGCCGGGACGACCTGCCAGGACAGCCCGTACCTGTCCTTCAGCCACCCGCAGGGCCCCTCCTCGCCGCCGTCGGACAGCTTCGACCAGTAGTAGTCGACCTCTTCCTGCCCCTCGCAATTGATCAGCAGCGAGATCGCCTCGTCGAAGCTGAACTGGGGGCCGCCGTTGATCGCGATGAAGTCCTGGCCGTCGAGCACGAACTCCACGGTCATGACCGTCCCGGCCGGCCGCGGCCCGGCTTCGCCGTAGTGCTGGACGCTCTTGATCTCCGAGTTCGGGAACACCGAGACGTAGAACTCGGCGGCCTCCTTGCCCTCGGTGTCGAACCAGAGGTTGGGCGTGATCCGTGGCATGACACCCTCCTGTCCGTCGTGACCTCTACCGACCGTCCCATGCGTTGTCGCTGCCGCGCATCCCCGGGTCTGTGGCTGCGGTCCGATTCGCCGCCTGCGGCGGGGGCGGCCTGCGGCCGCGTCCTCAAACTCCCCCAGCTACCGCTGGGAGGTGCCCCCAGGACGGGCTGGATTTCCGGACCGTGGTCCGTCGCCTGCGGGCCGAGCCCGCGAAATCCAGCCCGTCCGGCGTTTGAGGACACCGCGCGGAGCGCGGTCGGGGGTCCGGGGGTCTCCCCCGGTTCCGGGAAGGGGCGGGGCTGGGGAACAGGCCCGCCGCAGGCGTACGCGTCCCGTCACCCGGGGTGACGCGGGAGCCCCGCGGATGTGAGGCCGGGCATAGGACGTGGGTCACGTACGAACCCACCTCGTACCCCACTGTGGGGCAAATCGGACACTTCGGGGTGGTGTCACCCGCCCCCGCACTACGACACGGCTTCGTACGTCACACCTTTGCCACCCCGTTTTCCCGCCGCTAACAATTGCCGAGTCGCAACGGCGCCGTC